>URWR01000156.1 GCA_900551595.1 uncultured Coriobacteriaceae bacterium | reverse complement strand
CATCTGCCGATAGAGTCCGGGATGCCATGCCAAACAGCTCGAAATTGACCGAACCTGCTGTGAGGTAAAACGCCAGGGACGTACCCAGCCCATTCCTTCATGAGTCGTAGCAACCACACCATGGAGAAATGATGCGGCTGATACACCAATCAGGCCCGCCCGAGCTCCGGACGTCTCCAATCTTTGGACTAGTTCCATCCCTCACCTTTCCTTTGTATAGCCCGGTCATTTTCTCACGTTTTACCTCAGACCGACAAAGGAACATCAAACTCACCATTGAGAAGACGAATGATGAGTCGTCGAGCAGCCTCAAGGAGTGTTTGACGAGGGTATAACAGAGCCTCATCATGGCCTCTGCCGCCTCCATCACACGTTTCAAGTGCAGCAAGGCCCATTGTTCGCAGGTCCTCTGGCGTTGCATCACTGCCACCAGCAATAACAAAGCAAGGTACCTGGAACTTTGCACAGCGCTCAGCAACCACTGCTACCGCTTTGCCTCCTGCTGTTTGCGCATCAAGATGACCTTCTCCTGTAATACAAAATGAAGATTCTCTGAGAAGCTCATCAAAATTCGCAAGATCAAGGATGCATGATGCGCCACTGACAAGTTCTGCTCCAAGAAAGGTATGAAGCGCACAACCCAAACCTCCAGCAGCACCAGCCCCTGGCATTGATGCAACATCTTCCCCAAAGATCTTTTCGAGAAGAGCAGCATAAGAAGTCATACCTTGTTCGAGTATTTCGAAGTTTGAATCGGTAACTCCTTTTTGTGGTCCAAATACCGCTGTTGCGCCACGTGGTCCTACCAAGGGATTATCAACATCGCACATAACTCGAAAAGACGTTTGCTTAATCCGTGCGTCTAGTTCGGAATAATCAATTGAGGAAACATGTGCGAGCGATGCACCACAAGGTGGTAATTCGCAGCCACAGGAATCTAGGAAGCGCACGCCTAAAGCAGAAAGCACTCCCATACCCCCATCGTTGGTAGCACTTCCTCCAATACCGATAAGAACAGTGGTTGCACCTTCATCCAAAGCCGCGCGAATAAGCTCTCCGGTGCCATAGCTCGTAGCATGCAGTGGATCTTTTTGTGATGGATTTACCAACGTAAGGCCAGATGCCTCGGCCATCTCCACAACTGCTATTTTACGTTCGGGCATAAAGCCCCATTTTGCTGTGTGAGGATGTCCTAACGGATCCATAACAATATTTGATTGGATTGTCAGCGGCATACTCGATGCCAAAGCGCTAAGCGTGCCCTCACCACCGTCTGCCATGATTATGCGAGCTATATTTGCATGCGGCATGAGCTCATCCAACACTTCTTTTATCCCAGCAGAAACCTCAGCGGAAGAAAGCGTTCCCTTAAAGGAATCGGGTGCAAGGATGATAGTTGGAGCTTCAGCTGAACTATTCACCATCGCGCACCGCTTCATAAAACTCTGCTCCATCATCGAGTCTGAGTGTTCCCAAGCGACCAAAGCCTGCTCCTGCAGCTCCACAACAATCAATATCAATGCGATCAGCAACAAAGCCAGTAGCCTCACAGCGACCGCAGTAAAGAATTTGTGCAAAACCTTCTTCGTTTATCGCTGCATTATTTGGCAGGTCGCAGAGCTTCTCAGCAAAAACAACAGGGGTATGACCAGCAATAACCACTGGACCCGTTCCGTCTTGTACTACCAGTCCAGTGGGACGTGACCAGAAATCTTCCCTTATCCAGATAAGATCCTCTGAGCTTTGCGAAGCCAAATAAGACTCACAACCCTTTTCATCCCAGAGTGATGGCACACGGCCTACACCGGGACGTATTCCTGCATGTGCGAACAGATAGGGACGGCCATCTATGAAGGTATAGGCATATGTTGGAAGCGATGAGATCCAATCGATGAGCTCAATGCGTTCCTCATCTGCACATGCTGACAGCCCAAGCGCTGTTGAAATGCCTCCATTACGCGCCCAATTGTCCTGCGCTAAGGCATCTTTAGGATGATTGAGTGCATCAAGCATCAACTCTTCATGATTGCCACGAAGAACGCGCGCATTGGGAAGTGCGCGAATATGACGCAGAACACCCACAGGATCCGACCCACGATCAACCATATCTCCCAGAACAAATAGCTGGTCATCATCACCAAAAGCCAGTTGTTCGAGCATCCGGTCAAACGTGGCGAGACGTCCGTGAATATCGCTTAGGACATACGTTGCCATGCTACCTCCTTAAAGAGATAGCATAGCAAGCCATCTGTTCTGCGGTTATAAGATACCGATCATTCCAAACAAAGCCCCTATAACTAACAGGAGAAGCATGAGCACTGACGAATTTAGCCCTCGAGAGCGCAGCAACCACACAAAAAGCCACACTGCCGCAAGACTTGCAAAGGCTGGACAAATGCCTGCCATAAGCTGAACAAATACTTCGAACGTAGCGCTCTGAGCCAGCGGAGTCACAACGGGTACATTCACATAGAGTGCAACTAAGCTTCCTACTACAGCTGTACACACCACACAGCAAACATCGCTAATCTTTTGGATAAGCCCTGAACCTGCCAATAGTTCCATAACGCCGGTGCCATCTTCAAAACCAAAGCGAATTCCAAACCAATGGACAAGATAATTTGGGATATTGAAGACCAAGCAATACACCACCAGACCCAATGGATTACCGGAGAGAGCAAGAGCAGCTCCCAAACTTGCCGAGAGCACACGAAATCCTCCCGAGTGGAAAAGCGTGTCTCCAACAATGCCCATGGGACCCATCATGGTCTCTTTGGCTGCCTCAATAGCAGCTCCCATCGTGTTGTTTGCTTCTGCATTCATGACTTCAAGCGATGCGACAACACCTATTTCTAATGGTTCAATCTGTGGCGTCGTATTTTGAAATTTCATGTGGCGCACAAGCGCCTCGGTTAAAGCATCTTTATCATTGGCATAAATCTTGCGCAGAATTGGAGCCAGGCTAAAGACATACAACATGTTATGTTCACGCTCAGTGTTATATGAGATCTCTATTGAGCGAATATCACGCTTGGTAACACCATACTTCTCGCCAGGAAGCTTGTCGCTCACCTTTTTCTGAGATGGCGCTGAGCTCTTACTCATAAAAGCCCAGGTCAAAGCCAAAGCGATAGCCAGTACAGCAACTGCTGGCGTACTTGCTCCCACATAGGCACTCAAAGCAAATCCCGCAAAAAAGAGCGGAACAAATCGACGATCCCAGAGAAGATTGAGCATGCATGCAAGCGCCACAGCCGGAAGCAGTCCTGCGGCTAGCTCTAAGCCATTTAACGCCGCTGCAGGAACCATAGAAAGTGCCGTGACAATTGGGCCGAGTACTACAAAGCCACACAGACACATGACGGCAGACATGATGAGACATTTGATAAAGCCAACGGCAAGATGATACCGACAGATCGCTTTCAGATTACCTTCACTGGCCCATGGGTCACACCAACGTGCCATCACAGATCCGTTAAGAGAGTTATATCTGCTTGAAATAAAGCCGCCCAAATAGGCAAAAGGAATAGCAACAAGCAGGGCCACGCCTGGGCCAAATCCACCAGCCAAAGCAGCACAGGCACCCGGAATAGCACCAAAACGTGGTTCAGAATCTATAACGCCAGCAAAACTCAACATACCCATCCAGGCGAGCTCCATGAAGCCGCCAATAATGAGTCCTGTCAGCGCGTCACCCAACACAAATCCCACCAGCGGACAGCAGACAATGGGACGATCCATGTATGTTCCGCCGGCAAGGTTATCGACAGCCCACATAAGGGCATAGATAAGTGCAAGGGCAAACGGCACTGGCATAGCTTCTCCCTAAATCAAGCCTGCAATAGATACGCGGCGATCTTCTGGTGTTACAAAAGCCTGGACATCAACACCTTCGTCAAGCAGCGTCTTCAGGTTTTCCCGATCGTTTTCTGAGATACCTAACGATGGTGTAATCATAGTTTTGCCTTCCCCACCAGGCAGAAGAGCTGCATTG
>URWR01000155.1 GCA_900551595.1 uncultured Coriobacteriaceae bacterium | reverse complement strand
TTTCCATCTAAGGTGTGTGCTCTATGGAAAAGTTTGTCATCTGGCTCGGCATTAACGGATTGAGCAAGCGCTTGTACTGCCAGGCCAGGTCGATTGTTTTCTTGTGATAGATGCATTGCAACTATTGTTTGAGTCGACTCCCCAACAAGTATGCTCAAAGCTTCAGACGCCTGATTATTTGAAAGATGGCCACTGCTGCCTGCGACACGAGCTTTAAGAAATGAAGGATAGGGACCGCGCTTGAGCATATCTTGATCATGATTAGCTTCTAGAGCCAAAATGCGCGCATTGTACAAATGTTTTTGAGCTTGCTGAGTAAGTATGCCGGTGTCAGTGCAATATCCAACAGAATCATTGCCGGTATCAAACTTAAAGCCTATTGGATCCGCAACATCATGTGATGTGGGAAAAACTTGGATGTGCATGCCGGCAATGGTTATCTCGTCCTCGTCTTCAATGGCCTCAAACGCAATGTTTGTAAGCGATTTCCTTGCCGCCATAGTGCCGGCGGTGGCAAAGAGAGGGACGTTGGTATGTTTCATAAATACCGGAATACCGGAGGCGTGATCGGAGTGTTCGTGGGTAAGAAAAACTGCTTTGAGATTGTTGAGATCAAGATGCAAACTGCTCATGCGGTTTAATAGTTCACGACGCGAAAGACCGCAATCGATGAGGACTGTGCCTTCGGGGCCTTCAACAAGGGCAGCATTTCCTTTGGAACCGCTTGCAAGAATATGAAGGTGAAGAGCAGAAGGCATACACACTCCGATCGATCTGTTTCATTCTGTGCAGATATACCACTACAAAAGATGTAGAGAACTATACGTCGCTACAATGACAACACTACCAATTTGGTAAACGTGCTTTGTCTGGTTCATGATAAGGGAGATGGATATGACGAGTGTTGCGCGGAGATATGGGTCTCAGGGTGGGACCTTTTCACGTCCGCCTGTTCATGAACATGATGAAGGAACAGCTCCTGTCATTCTCATGGTTTCAGGAGGGGCGGATTCTACGGCACTGCTCGTTCTTGCTGCCACCTCAGCGCTTGATATCGAGGATGGTAAGGGATGCGCGCGGATTGCGCGGGAGCGTTTGCATGTGCTGCATATCAATCATCAATTACGCGGTGTTGATGCTGAGGAAGACGAAGAGTTTGTACGCGGGCTATCCGCACGCTATGGTGTTCCCTGCACCGTAGAGTCAGTGGATGTTGAGGCATTAGCAAAGCAGCATGGGGACAACGTTGAGAACGTTGGTAGAGAAGTGCGCTATGCCGCGGCGGCGCGCCTTGCCAATGAGTTATCAGCGCAGATGGGCTGTCCGCGTTCAGCAGCGCGTATTCTTACGGCTCATACCGCCAATGATCGTGCCGAAACTTTTCTTATGAATGCAGTTCGCGGGTCTGGAGCTTCGGGGCTTTCCTCGATTCCTCGTCGCCGGAATCGCATCGTGCGTCCCCTGCTTGACAGAACTCATGAGGAGCTTTGTGATCTTCTGCGCATGCGGGGTATAGTCTGGCGCGAAGATGCAACAAACGCCGATACACACTATCTCAGAGCTTTTGTACGCCATGAAGTGCTTCCGGTGGTAAAGCGTAAGAACCCACGGGTAGTGGCAAGCATTGCTTCTACCTGTGACATCCTTTCTGATGAAGATTCATATCTCACTCAGGTCGCATCTCGCGCGTTTCGAGAGCTTGAACGTCACACCTCAGAAGGGGTTGTTGCTCTTGATGCAGCTCGTCTAGCAGCATTGGATGTTGCTATTGCTCGTCGTGTGGTCAGGCTGGCAATCCTCAGGACCTGTCCAGACTGTCGACTGGAAGCGCGTCACATCAACGGAGTTCTGCAGCTTGTTGCGGCAGGTTCAGGTTCCATGACAATGCCTCTGGGTGTCGACTGTCGTGTGGTTCACGGTGTTCTTTTTATGCGCGCTCGCGCAGCAGATGAGTGCATAGAAGCAGGCTGGTTTGAGATTCCGGGAGAGTTTAAATTGGGAGATGGTCGCGTTCTAACGGCTCGCCTTATCCGCCTTGCTTCCGGACAAAACGCAGAAGAACTTGCCCGTTTTCATGGACAGGAGTGGGAGAACATGTCGGTGTTGCTCGATGCGCACCTGTGTGAAATGGGTGAGCAGAGCGGTAAGTTGTGGGTAGATGGACCAACACCAGGAGAAGTGCTCTGTCCTCTGGGTATGCATGGGCAATCAAAACGCCTTTCATCGCTCCTTGCCGATGCTCATATTCCTGCAGCAGATCGCATGAATGTGCCTGTGGTAAGAACCGGGCCATCTGGACGAGTGCTTTGGGTGGCAGGAATTCGTGCAGATGAACGTGCTAAGTGCGGACCTGCTACTAAGGTGCTGCTAGAATTAGGACTTCATAGTGGTGTATAGCGCGTAACCTGTGATAGTTCTAGGATGAAGTGTCATGGGTTTAAATAAGGCATTGCGGTCGAAAGGGGCGCACATGGAGGGTCTGCATCCAGACGTAGAGAGCATCGTTCTTTCTGAGGATGATATCTCCCAAATCGTTCAGCGCATGGGCGCCGAAATCGGAGCCGATTACGAAGGACGTAATCCGTTAATTGTTGCAGTACTTCGAGGAGCGGTTGTCTTTACTGCCGACCTCATGAGGGCAATTCATTGTCAGCTTGGAGTGGACTTCATGGCAGTTTCAAGCTATGGAGATGGCACGAAGAGCTCAGGTGTAGTTCGTATTGTAAAAGACCTCGATACACGCATTGAGGGCAGGGATGTTCTCATTGTCGAGGATATTTTGGATTCCGGCCTTACCTTGAGCTATCTGATGAAAAACCTTGAGTCTCGTAAGCCTCGCTCGTTGGAAGTGGCCGCGTTTCTCGTTAAGGACATTCCCGGTAAGACTCCGGCTGTGCATCCACGCTACGTTGGTGCTCATGTGCCCGATGCTTTTATTGTTGGATATGGCTTGGACTTTGCAGAGCGCTATCGTAATTTGCCCTATATTGGGGTACTTAAACCCGAGGTGTATAGCTAATTGTCAGCGTAAGACCGTCGCAGCAAATGCGACTGCAAGGAGCATTTTTTCGTGAGTATGAATAACGACAATCGTCCTGTTCCGCCACAGATGGGGGATGGAGGAGGCAAACGTAAACGCGTTGGTCTTCTCTATATTCTTATTGCCTTAGTGCTTGTGGCATATCTGGTTGCTACAACACAGGGCGGTATTTTTGGCCCCTCGCCAGACACGATTGCAACCAGCGATTTTGTAACTGCTGTCCGCGATAATCGCGTGGAAGAAGTTACCTATAAAACCTACGATGGCTCGCTTCATGGCAAGTATTGGCGTGAAGCAAGTGAAGTAGGAGACGATTCTAAGCTTACCGAGTTTGATAGTACCTATGTGGGCTCTGACTCGCTTGCTGATCTTATGGCGTCGCATTCCAGCATTACGTATAACGTAGATACGTCTACTCCAGGCATCTGGACAGACGTGCTTGTTATGTTGGTGCCCACGCTTGTTATTGTGCTTGTCATGTTCTTTTTCCTGCGTCAGATGCAAGGGCAAAACGGACAGGCGTTGTCGTTTGGTAAGACCAAAGCAAAAACAACGGAAGAAACACGTCCAAAAGTTAAGTTTAAAGACGTCGTCGGCATAGATGAGGCTGTAGAGGAGCTTCAGGAAGTCCGTGATTTCCTGGCGGATCCTGAGCGTTATCACAAGATGGGCGCGCGCATTCCACGCGGCGTTCTTCTGGTGGGCCCTCCGGGAACAGGTAAGACCTTGCTCGCCAAAGCCGTTGCTGGTGAAGCCGGTGTTCCGTTCTTCTCAATTTCGGGCTCCGACTTCGTAGAGATGTTTGTTGGCGTTGGTGCCTCACGTGTACGTGACTTATTTAAGCAGGCTAAAGAGGCTGCTCCGTGCATTGTGTTTATCGATGAGATTGACGCAGTTGGTCGTCAGCGTGGTGCTGGTCTGGGCGGCGGTCACGATGAACGTGAGCAAACGCTCAACC
>URWR01000154.1 GCA_900551595.1 uncultured Coriobacteriaceae bacterium | reverse complement strand
CGCGGGCCTAAAGGCGCTTGATGTGCACCTAGCCGTCTGAGCGGGTTGGTTAGGGACGAACGAACGGGTTGGTTGGGGACGTGTTCGTTTCAACACCCTTGAGCGGGTGCGTTTTCGCAACCTCATAGCAGGTTTGCGTGCGACAAGAGCCTACTTGCGAAAGATTCCGCAGGCGGACAGTGGACACTCAGGCTGTAGTGGCGCCGTCTATGATCATTCGTGAGATAGCTACCAAAAGCGTCATCCCGGTTCTCTTGCGTTACAGTTCCGCTGATAATGCTTATAAATCAATATGTAAATCACTAATATGCAATATTTGGCATAACATATCATTATTCGATACTTGTCCAGCAAACATACCCCAATCAATGTATGCATCATTGCAGATAAATGGGTATGAATCCTTTCAAGTGCCGTGGCAACTTGGCATCTGGCGGGCTGTATCCCGCTCACCCATCTCGTCACCCCCTCATCCTAATCGAGCGAACCCGGCCGAAAGGAATCCCATGGCATCTGTTACCCAAGCCGCTGAACGCGCGGCGCTCAACAAACTTATCGATTACCTCGACAATAACCCAGAGAAGCACATCCCGCAGATCATGGATCTTGTCAATAAAGCAGTGCCGGATTCGGTGTTTCCGACGCAGCGTGCAGTCATTGGAAGTGCAATCAAGGAGCACAGCAATTGGTACGAACTTATCATGCGTGCTTTTCGCCTGAATCCAGCAATGCGTTCACGCTTGCTCAAGACGCTCATCGTGGACGCCAACCTGCTTGCATGGCCTGTTCAGCAGAAGTCTCGTGAGCGTGAGCAGTGCAATATCCCATGGGCGATTCTTCTCGACCCCACAAGTGCTTGTAACCTGCATTGCACCGGTTGCTGGGCTGCTGAGTACGGCCACAAGCTCAACCTCACCTACGAAGATATCTGCTCGATTATCGACCAGGGTCGCGAGTTGGGCACGCATATCTACATCTATACGGGTGGCGAGCCCATGGTGCGCAAGGCCGACCTTATCAAAATTTGTGAGAAGTACCCGGATTGCATTTTCCTCTGCTTCACTAACGCTACGCTCATCGATGAGGCGTTTTGCGACGAAATGATTCGCGTGGCAAATTTCGTGCCCGCCATTAGTGCCGAGGGAACCGAGGCAACGACTGACGAACGTCGTGGCAAAGGTACGTATGCCAAGATCATGCATGCCATGGAGCTCCTGCGTGAGCGCCAGCTACCATTTGGTATCTCGTGCTGCTGGACGCGGGCGAACGCCGATGCTGTGGCGAGCGAAGAGTACATCGATTGGATGATCGAGCAAGGAGCGCTCTTCTGCTGGTTCTTCTACTTTATGCCGGTGGGTAAGGGTGCAACGGCCGATCTCATGCCTACTGCTGAGCAGCGCGAACACATGTATCGCTTTATTCGTGAGATGCGCCACAAGAAACCGCTTTTTACGCTTGACTTCCAAAACGATGGTGAATTTGTGGGTGGATGTATCGCGGGTGGCCGCCGTTATCTGCACATTAATGCGGCTGGTGATGTGGAACCATGTGTGTTCATTCACTACTCCAACGCGAACATCCACGATGTGAGTCTGCTCGATGCTCTTAAGAGTCCGCTCTTCATCAAGTATTACGAAGGGCAGCCCTTCAATGAGAATTTGCTGCGCCCCTGTCCTATGCTCGAGAATCCCGATGAGTTAGGTCGTATGGTTGCCGAATCGGGTGCACATGGAACGGATCTGGTGGAACCCGAGACGCCTGAGGAGCTGCGTGAGAAGACCGTTGCGGTTGCCGAGGAGTGGAAACCTGTGGCGGAACGTCTGTGGCGCGGCGAGGACGACGAGATGTTCAAGAAGCGCCACGACCCCTATCAGGGTCTTGATTCGGTTGAGGAGCACAAGTTTGAGCGTCTGGGACGCGACGTCGAGGCGGAGCGCGCGGCGACGTTTACCGAGTAGGGCAGCAAGTCTCAAACATGAGCGATTAAGCAAAGAGCGACAAGTCTCAAACATTTCGTGTTTTCGGGCAAAATAACTCTCAAACATTTCGTGTTTTCGGGCAAAATAACTCTCAAACATTTCGTGTTTTCGGGCAAACATGCTGTTGTTTAAGGGAGTAATATGTTTGAGCGCAAAACCTATGAAGCTCTTGCTGAATGGAAACGCATTTCAAATGGGCGCACAGCTGCTCTCATTGAAGGGGCACGGCGTGTTGGTAAGAGCACTGTCGCTGAGGCATTTGCTCGAGCAGAATATGATGACTATTTGCTTTTGGATTTCTCTCAAGAGAGCGAAGAGGTCAGACGCAACTTTCGTGAGAACATCGGCAACCTCGATACGTTCTTTCGTAATCTGTTCCTTCTCAAGGGAAAAAGTCTTGTTCCAGGAACTTCTGTCATCATTCTCGATGAAGTCCAGCTGTTTCCTCTAGCCAGGCAGGCAGTGAAGCAACTGGTTCGGGACGGGCGTTATCACTACATAGAAACAGGGTCGCTGATCTCGATCAAGCAAAACACCGAGAGAATTCTGGTTCCGTCAGAAGAACATCGGATTAGAATGCATCCGATGGATTTCGAGGAGTTTTTGTGGGCCAAGGGCGACACAATAACAGCAAACGCCATTCGTGAAGCGTTTGAGCATAAGCACTCTCTGGGTGATGATATCCATCGTGCCATTATGAGGTCGTTTAGGGAATATCTTGCTGTAGGCGGAATGCCTCAAGTCGTTGCATCGTTTGTAAGTGGGGAAACCTTTGAGCAGGTTGACTTTGCAAAGCAGTCGATCTTGTCGCTCTACGAGGAAGATTTGCACAAATACGACAGTGAACAGAATGGGCGCGTGTCGGCAATGTTTCGGACCGTATCTGAGCAGCTGGGAACTCAGAGCATGCGTTTCAAGTTCTCTGTCGTGCACAAAGACGCACGATATGATCGTCTGGTGAGCTCGCTTGCGTTTCTTCGCGAGTCAATGACGGTGAACGTGTGCGAGAACGTGACGGACCCCAGCACACTCATGGACCTGTTTGTGGAAAAAGAGAACTTCAAGATGTTCATGGCCGACACGGGGCTTCTAGTGACACAGGCGATGGCAGGAGCGTCTGGCTCCCAAAACGCGCTCTATAAGGCTCTTATCTTTGGCAAACTGGGAGCAAACCTCGGTATGGTGATGGAGAACGCAGTAGCACAGATGCTTGTCGCGAATGGACACGAACTTCATTTTCATGAGTTTGAGTATGCTGAGCGCAAAAAGGATGGTACACGCGGGCGACCAAAGAAGTACGAAATTGATTTTTTGACTATTCGAGACAAACGTGTGTGTCCCATTGAGGTTAAATCATCCTCGTACCGCACACACAAATCCCTTGATGTGTTCTTTCAAAAATATGACGTGAAGGTCAATGAACGTTATGTGCTCTACGCAAAGGATTTACAGCGTGATGGCAATGTGGTTTATCTTCCGTGGTACATGGCCATATGTCTGTAGGTAGTCTCGCTGCACGGCTTTTCGAGTGGGCAGCCGCTTGATCATCCTTTTAAGGTTTCGATTTATCGTCAGAGAACCCTTACGGCTCCGGCGATTCTCTGCTTATGAGGATGGTACGGCCAAACGCGCGAGCACGCTCAAGGTGATCTGTTTCAGCAATGCGTGGTCGACCATTGGTGTCTCCGCAACCACCAGCGAGGTAGGTTCCATGATCGCGGCAACCGAGGTAATTAACCACAGCGAAGCGGTAGTACGACACTGCTTGGTCGAAGGTCCAGAAGAAGTTATCGACGGCGGTCATGAGTAGAGCAACATCGTGGACGGGGTAGCGCTCGTAACGACCGAGTGGTGGAAAGGGATCTTCTTCAGCGAGGCAGTAAAAACGCTCGATAAAGGCTTTGAGTGCAGAGGAGATAGTCCAGAAGTAAAGAGGGCTTGCCAGGACGAGTAGGTCTGTCGTGCGAATCTTGGGAGCGAGGGTGTTGAAGGCGTCTTTCTGCACGCAGGGCTTGCCATAGCGGCAGGCATTGCACCCCATGCAACC
>URWR01000153.1 GCA_900551595.1 uncultured Coriobacteriaceae bacterium | reverse complement strand
AGCCGCTTTTCGCATGTTATGCCAGGGCGAATGTCTTACTCATCGCTCATGTCTGAGCCCAGAATAAGCACGACATCGTAATCGGTGGAATACGTTCCATCATTTGCTTCAACTGTGAAGCTTCCGCCTAAGGCTTCGTTTACCGCTTCAGCTTGGCTCTTATGATCTTCACCGTTGTAGATGATGATCGTGTAGTCATATAGGTAATCTGCATTTCCTGCTGAGGCATCAAATCCTTGGTTGGCAAGGGAAGAGGAAATTCTGGAGGCAAGGCCATCAACGCCTGCACCATTGAGGACCTGAACCGTGCCACCATATTCCAGGCTATTTTCCGGTTCCTGCTGCTGGTTGTTGGTGTCACTCTTCGAACCACCATCATCGCTGATGGATCCAACAGAGCCGGCAACGCCACGGGTGACATCCTGACTTTCGTCTGAATAAGGGGAGAGGCCCTGGTTGACGCGGGTCATCATTTCTTGCCAGGCTTCAGTGTCACAAATCTCATACCAGGTGTCGTTGACATATTCAGAGTTGGTTGGCTCCATGCCAGAATAGACATCCTTGCTGAGGTTGATGCCACGCATCTGAGTTGCCAGGTTGATAATTGAAGTAACGTCAAGGTCAGTTGAAATCGAGTCTGCCAACTGAGAAATAACCGTTGTCATGGTTGCAGGATCGAGGGTGAGAATCTTCTGCGCAATTGCAGCGATAACCATTCGCTGATTGGCGGCACGATACACATCACCGTCGCCGTAATCGTCGTAGGCATGGCGTGCGCGGCATAGCACGAGCGCCTGCTCACCATTGAGGGTTTGTTTACCCGCTTCAATAATCTGACCAGTGCCTGTGGAGTCGTCACAGCGAACAGGTACGTCAACCTCAATGCCACCGATAGTATCAACGATGCTTATAAAGCCCTCAAAATCCAGCTCAGCATAGTGAGAGATGGGTACGCCAGCAAATTCAGAGACCACATCGATGACATAGCCAGGATCTCCCATGGAGTAGCCAATGCCATAGGCAGCGTTGATCTTCTGATTTCCCCATTCACCCATGTCGATGAGGGTATCGCGGTGAATGGATACCAGCGTTACCTTTTTATCGCCTGGATCAATACGAGCGAGCATGATGGAGTCGCTTCGATAGGCGCTTTCTTCGGCACCATACTCGTCGCTGTTTACACGATCCTGGCTTTTATCAACACCAAGAAGGAGCATGTAGAACGGCTCACCATCTTCAACCTGCGTGAGGCTGGATCGAATGGAAGAGTCTACGTCAGAAACACGAGCATTGATGTCTGCGATGTAGGCAAATGCTGCTCCACCTACACCGAGAATAAGAACAAGAATAACGATAAGAACAACGCGCAGTTTCTTGAAACGGCTCTTGCGTTTACGAGCGCTTGAATAGCGATCTACAGCATCAGCGCGAGAGAGTGTTTCGATTTGAGCGTCACCAGCAGGAGTGACGGAGCTGCGCGTGTGTTTCTTTTTGCGAGCCACGTAAGACCTTTCGTTTGCGGCGCATATACACCTGCGTAGGACAAATAACATAGCTATGCTACTAGGGAGAGCCATTTCAGCACGTCAGAATAGGCAAAATTGGTAAGAAACCGCTATCTGCCCACAATCCCAGAACTGTGCAAAGTAGTGAGTTGGTGCGACTTATGCAGCAAGACTGTAGAAAAGAGCGCCGCTGTCGTATGATGAATCAGCAAGTATCTGCCTAAAACGGAGGAATCTATGACCACCAGCACTGCAGAACAGCGTGTTGTTGTTCTCGACTTTGGCGCTCAGTATGGCCAACTCATTGCTCGTCGTGTTCGCGATTTGCATGTGTACTCAGAAATTGTGCCGTGCGATATTACAGCCGAAGAGCTTAAAGCCTTGCATCCTTCTGCAATTATTCTTTCTGGCGGTCCCGCCTCTGTTTACGCTGACGATGCTCCCGATATGGATGAGAACATCTTTGCTTTGGGTGTGCCGGTGTTGGGCTTTTGTTATGGCGAGCAGATGATGGCAACAAAGCTTGGTGGCCATGTTGCTCATACTGACGCTGGTGAATATGGTCCCGCAACGCTTAAGAGGATTGCCGATTCTGAGCTGTTGGCTCATACGCCTGAGGATGGTCAGACGGTTTGGATGAGTCACCGCGATGCTGTGGATGCTGTTCCCGAGGGGTTTGTTGTTACTGCCAGTACGGAAAATTGTGCTATTGCAGCCTATGAATGTGCAGAGCGTCGTCTGTATGCCACTCAGTTCCATCCTGAGGTTCGCCATACCGAGTGCGGAACCACCATTCTTTCTAACTTCCTGTTTGAGATTTGCGGCCTTACCCCAAACTGGACCATGGAAGGCATTATCGAGGAAAAGGTTTCCGAGATTCGTGAGCGCGTGGGTTCGGATCGCGTGATTTTGGCTCTTTCAGGTGGTGTTGACTCTTCGGTAACAGCCGCTCTTGTCCATCGTGCTGTTGGCGATCAGCTCACCTGCGTTTTTGTCAACCACGGTATGCTTCGTGCAGGCGAGCCTGAAAGTGTTGAGCGTGTGTTCCGTGAGGAATTTGATATGCCGCTGGTCCACGTGCATGCTGAAGAGCGCTATGCACGTTTGCTCGCTGGTGTGACGGATCCCGAGAAGAAGCGCCGCATTATTGGTCGCGAGTTCTGGAAGGTTTTCTTTGAGGAAGCTGAGAAGCTCGACGGTGTGAAGTATCTTGCGCAGGGCACGATTTATCCAGACATTATTGAAAGTGGCGCACGCAAGACTGGCGGAAAAGCTTCGACCATTAAGAGCCATCATAACCTCATTCCGTTCCCTGAGGGTGTGCATTTTGATCTGATCGAGCCGCTGGATCACTTCTTCAAGGATGAGGTTCGTGCACTGGGTACAGCACTTGGTTTGCCTGATGAGATGGTGTATCGTCAGCCGTTCCCCGGCCCTGGTCTTGCGATTCGTATTATTGGTGAGATTACTGAGGAACGCCTCACTATGCTCAAGGCTGCCGATTTGGTGGTGCGCGAGGAGCTTGATGCATACAACCAGCGCCTGTATGAGGAGACTGGCGAGCGCAACTCCGAGCATAGCTGCTGGCAGTATTTTGCTGTCTTGCCTGATATTCGTTCGGTTGGTGTTATGGGCGATGAGCGTACGTACGGACGCACGATTGTTTTGCGTGCAGTTGAGTCAAGCGATGCCATGACGGCCGACTGGGCAAAGATCCCTTATGACGTGCTGGGAAGGATTTCCAGCCGTGTAGTGGGAGAAGTGCCGGGTGTAAACCGTGTGGTTTACGACATTACACCCAAACCGCCCGCAACAATAGAGTGGGAGTGATTCGCCCCTCAAAACGGTTCGCAACGGTCTAAGTCAGAAACCAACATTTCCGCAGGTAAGAAAGGGTTTTTCTCCGAATGAGGAAAACCCTTTCTCTCACTTCAAAACGCTCCGTTCGGGATGATTCTTCCACGAATTCTTCCATGGAAGAGGGCTCTGGGAAGGCAGGGACAAGGTTAAAACCAATCAATACGGAAACGGAGGAGCCCATGCTGAGCGAGAGGGAACTTAAGGAAATGATGGAACTCGAGGACTACGCGCACTTCCGCGCGGAGCTCGTCGAGATCTCACCGCAGAGCTTCGACATCTACGAGCTCAAGGAGATCCTCGGCGACATGATCAGAAGCAAAGTTGCCATGGAGGACAACATGAGGGATAGCTTCGCGGAACTCAGCGAGGTCGAGCAGACGCAGCTCCTCGACATGCTCGGGGAGAGCGGCTACAAGGACCGCGACTGGTGGTACCGGATGCTCATGGACGGCCCCAGGCACCGGACGTTCCCGACCATCTAGGCGCCGGCGCCCCCGCATCCAAGCAACGGGATGCGGGGGCGTCCTTGTGTAGGCCTTCGTGAAGCGACGGAACGCTACGGATCGAGCCTCCCGGCCAGCCAGAGCAGCGGCACGAGGGGCAGTGCGCCCAGGCACAGCAGCACGGCGAGCGCCGTGGCCACGCCCCAGGCGGCGTCCTCGCGCGTTACGACAGGATCTCGTTCACGCG
>URWR01000152.1 GCA_900551595.1 uncultured Coriobacteriaceae bacterium | reverse complement strand
TCCACGAACGGGCCCTTTTTGAGACTTCTGCTCATGCTTGCAATCTCCTACTGATCGTGTCTTAACGCTACTTAGACTTACGGCGACGGATAATAAGACGGTTCGAAGCCTTCTTCGGATCACGCGTCTTAGCACCCTTAGAGGGCTTGCCCCACGGAGAAACCGAAGGACGACCGGAGGTGTGGTTCTTGCCCTCGCCACCACCGTGTGGGTGGTCGACAGGGTTCATGACCGTACCACGGACCGTCGGACGAATGCCCTGGCAGCGGCTGCGGCCAGCTTTACCAATGGTGATGTTGGAATGATCAGCATTGCCGACCTCACCAACGGTTGCACGGCAGGTGAGCTGAACACGACGGAGCTCGGAGGACGGCATACGCAGAACTGCGTAACCATTGTCCTTACCCATCAACTGAACAGATGTACCAGCGGAGCGGGCGATTGCGGCCCCGCGACCAGGCTGGAACTCAATAGCGTGAACAAGCGTACCAACAGGAATGTTGGCAAGCGGCAAGCAGTTGCCCGGCTTGATGTCTGCATCGGGGCCGGACTCAACAACATCGCCGACCTTCAGGCCCTTAGGAGCCAGAATATAGGCCTTGGCACCATCTACATAGTGAAGCAGAGCGATGCGTGCGGAGCGGTTCGGATCGTACTCGATGGTTGCAACCTTTGCAGGTACACCATCCTTACGACGCTTGAAGTCGATCACACGATACATGCGCTTGTGACCGCCGCCCTGGTGGCGAGTTGTTACGCGACCGTTGTTATTACGGCCAGCCTTCTTGGGCAGAGGCTCGAGAAGCGACTTCTCGGGCTTAGTCGTCGTAATCTCAGAGAAGTCTGAGATGGTCTGAAAGCGACGGCCTGCACTCGTAGGCTTAAGGTGCTTAACTCCCATTACAAAATTCCCTTCTTGTCCGTTGGCCACTTCGTTCAGGGATGGAGACGTTTGTCTCGGCGAAGTGACACCGGATTACCACGGTTCCGCGCGTATCTATTTATGCGCGAAAGTGTTCCCGCGTCTTATAACGCGGGATATTACTTAGGCCTCGGCGCTCTGCTGGTTCCCGAAGATCTCAATTGAGTCGCCAGGAGCAAGCGTAACGACGGCCTTCTTCCATGTGCGAGTCTTGCCCATTGCATAGCGAACGCGCTTGTTCTTGGGCTTAACCCACATGGTGTTTACCTTAAGAACGCGGACATTAAAGAGCTTCTCCACCGCGTCGGCAATCTCCTCCTTGGGAGCCTCACGGGCAACCTCGAAGGTGTACTTGTTCTGGCCCATAAGGTCGAACGAACGCTCGGTAACAACCGGGCGAATAATGACGTTGTAGACGGAGTTCATTACTGGAGCGCCTCCTCAAGCTGCTTAGCTACCTCAACGCTCATAACAAGGGCAGCGTTATCGATGAGGGTGCCGGCTGTGGCTTCAGACGCGGTGATGACGGAAACCTTCTCCAGATTGCGGAGAGAGAGATAGGCCACAACATCATCGTCGCCAATCACAACGGTGACGCGCTTACCTGCAACGCCGAGAGCCTCAAGCATAGCCTTGGCCTGCTTGGTTGAAGGATCCTCAAAATCATAGGCATCAACAACAACGAGCTCGGAGTCACGGAGCTTGCCAGACAGCACCGAACGCATAGCAAGCTTAACTTCCTTGCTGTTGGTGCGCTTAAGGTGCAGGTGCGGATTAGGTCCAAAGACCACGCCACCGCCAGTCCACTGCGGAGCGCGGATGGTGCCCTGACGAGCACGACCAGTGCCCTTCTGGCGCCACGGCTTCTTGCCGCCACCAGAGACAGCAGAGCGGTTCTTAGTTGAGTGTGTACCCTGACGCATATTGGATGCCTGGCAGACAATAACCTGATGCGTTACAGGGATGTTCGGCTCAATGCCGAAAACGTCGGACGAGAACTCAACAGCGTCGAGCTGCTCCCCCTTCGTGTTCCTGATTTCGATCTTGGACATCATGTTCTCCTTGTTAGCCTAAAAGCTTGATCGAGTGGATTGATCTGGGCCCTTAGGCCATGCGGATCGAGACGATGCCGTTCTTGCCACCGGGAACCGCACCCTTGATAAGCATGAGGTTCTGCTCGGCATCGACCTGAACGAGCTTGAGGTTTTTCACCGTTACGCGCTCGTTGCCCATATGACCAGCCATGTGCAGGCCCTTACGGACGCGTGCAGGATATGCACACTGGCCAATGGAACCCGGCTTGCGCTGGTTACGAGAACCGTGGGTCATGGGGCCGCGTGAGAAGTTCCAACGCTTAATGGTGCCCTGGAAGCCCTTACCCTTAGAAGTGCCGGTGACGTCAACGCTCTTCACGTCGGCAAAATCCGCCACGGTTACAACATCGCCACAGTTGTGCTCTTCACCGTTCTCAACGCGAACCTCGCGCAGATAGCGCATGGGCTCAACGCCGGCACGAGAAAAGTGACCAGCCATTGGCTTGTTGACATGGTTTGCGGGAACACCGCACAAGAGCACTTAGCCGTCAGTCGCCTTCGTCTTTACCTGCGAAACAACGCAGGGGCCTGCCTGGATGACGGTGACTGGGACGACGTTGTCGTCCTCATCCCACACCTGTGTCATCCCGATCTTGCGGCCAAGAATCGTGCTGACCATTCCTATTCCTTACCCTCGGTGGTCATGGGACTCTCAGACACACCCTGTGCCTTCCCCAGCGGACCACGTCTTGTCTTTGCTGCTTGTGAGAAGTGCTCTTCAAACGAAGCGTTTGACCTTGTGAAATAGCCAGCCTGACCGAGATTCCGACTGATATTTCTTGGCCAATCACTCTGCTGAGACACACTTGTCCCACAAAAGCGCAGCCGTATCAGTGTACACGTCCTGAGCGGCTTTCACAATGTCTTCGCAAATTATTTTGTAGCTCTGAACTGCACATCCATATTCCACCGGGCCGGGCGTTTCGGTAGTTACTTATCAGTTTGGCAATTCACGTATTTCGACACCGCCTGTAGTGCTATGCCACAGAAAACACATACCGATCGAGTCTTCCAAACGCCTCTTGCACGCGAGCATGCGGCAAAGCAAGGTTTACGCGAATATGACATGGGCCATGGAATGGCCTGCCGTCTTGCCATGCAACACCCACATCCCATCCAGCGCGAAGCAGATCATCCAGCGTTGTATTGTTTTGTGCGCACCACTCAGAACAATCCAGGAAGAGCATGTAGGTACCTTCTGGCTTATCTACATGGATGCCCTTGTAGTTCTCGGTTATGTGTTTGTATGCCCAGTCCACATTGTCACCAAGAACCTCTATCAACTCGTCTACCCACTGCATGCCCTCTGAGGTATATGCTCCCACCAATGCATGCATAGAGAGGACATTCATTTCGTTATAGTGAGCCTTCGAGGAAGCACTGAGTACACGTTCACGCAGATAGTCATCGTAAATAATGTGGTAGCTACCCACGAGTCCAGCTAAGTTGAATGTCTTTGATGGAGCGTAGAGCGCTACTGTACGGCGACGTGGTCCTGACCTATTGGTACATCCCGTTCATCGCCACGATATTCCTCGTGAGCCCGCTTCTGTTGCGCCTCAGTGAGGAACGGTTCGCCCTGCTCACGCTGTTCACCGTCTGGATCCCCCTGCTCATCCCCCGGACGGAATTGACAAGTTTCTTCCACAACTACGCCTTCTTCTTTCCCGCATACCTGCTCGGCATGTTCTACTCCATGAACCGGGACCTGATCCTCGCGTTCATCGCCAAGCATATCAAAATCCTCGCCGCCTTCTCGCTCGTCTTCACCGCACTCCTCGGCATCAATGCCTATGAGGAAATCCTGCCGAACATCGAGGCCGCCTATTACATGCAGAAAATAGCCATCGGCGCGTGCGTGGTCCACTTCCTCGAAAAGATCAAACACATCCGGATCACGCTCCTCGATCTCATCGCCACGTACAGTTTCGCCCTGTACTTCCTGCACGACTTCATCCTGTTTACGTTCCAGAACCTGTTGTTCACCTTTTTCGGCATCCTCCTGCCGGAAAGCCTGTTCTTCGTGTCCCTGTTCACGTTTTTCTGCGAAGTGGCCCTCTGCCTCCTCCTGATCATGGGCATCAAAAAACTGCTCGGCCGCCGCTCAAGGTATGTCATCGGC
>URWR01000151.1 GCA_900551595.1 uncultured Coriobacteriaceae bacterium | reverse complement strand
CTCGTTCAATAATAATGGCTACTTTGCCCGGCTTCTTGTTTGCGATGCAAAAGCAACGCAAATCGTCAGCCGTGCACTTCACCTTATCGGGATGTGCGGCATAGATGCCTTGTAACATCTCATCGGTGTAGTTCTCAGGTGCGTTGATAATCTTCTTCATGACTCCCTGTTCCTTCCTTCCTTCATAAAGAACGAACCTGGTATTGGACTGATTATCTCATACGGAGTTCTGCCAAACATAAGCATCGGTCGAAGGTCGTGGTAAGTCTGCCATTTGGTAGCAAAATTTTTGTATTTTTCTCCAAATGGCACACAAATCAGACCAAATGAGGGATAGAACACCCCTCAAATTCGAGAATTTCAGACCTCACGACGCGTCTCAGAACTAATAACACAACGATTGGCAGGCAGCCAAACACTGCCCCATTCCACCGGCGTCCCATCATCCAAACGGACAAGCTGAGCACATTCCAAAATGGGAGTGTGTTCATCGCATTCCAAGTATTGTGCACGCATACGTCCTGCGGTGCGCGCCCTATACGTCACTTCAGAAGAACCAACACCGCGGCCACTGAGACGTTCAACAGCAGCAAACAATCCTTCTTGAGAAAAATCAACCATCTCGAGACCGGGAGCTACACGGATATTGAGATGGCTTTCGATGAACATAACAGGCTTATTATCAACGGAGCGCACTCTTGAAAGATACAAGCACTTCTCACCTTGATTGAGCTGCAAGAATTGGGCACACGCCTTTCCCGCTGTCTCGCGCCTAAGCTCCACTACCCGCGTGACAAAATCAATCCCTTGTGCATGCATTGACTCTGCATACGAAAGTAACCGATTGGAGGATGGACGCGCCATAACGGGTTGGGTTACGTAGGTACCTCTGCCCCGTTGCTGAACAAGCAACCCCTCATCCACAAGAGCGCGAATACCCTTCTGAACTGTTCCACGAGAAAGACCCAGCATGGCCATTAACTCATGCTCTGAAGGAATTCGTTCTTCTACTCCCCACTCGCGAGAATAGATTTTCTCACGTACAAAGTCAGATACCTGTACATGAAGTGGCACGTTTCCATTTTTATCTAGCGTTTCCAACGCCCCTCCCATGTGGTTTGAGGTTGTATCGCTTAATAGCATACACTCCTCATACACACCAAAAAGCACTTCATGCAGTTGAGAGGTAGCTCCATGGAAGAACAGCGTGCCTTATTTATGCTTTGGCAGGATGCGTATAGCCTTAAGCATCTTCTTGAGCGTCCACATCTCAATGAAGTGGCCTTTAAGAACACACCGCTCGATCGAAGTGCCGTGTGTACACAGCTTGCAAGTCTTGTAGCTCATGCTCAGGCAGTAAGTCCAAAAACACGTGCGACGCTTCCGGCCATCCCATGGCACCTTCTCAAGGATCTTCCAGACCTCACCGATCCCGCAGCGCCTTTTCATATGGATGAGTCAGACCTTTCAACCACTTGGGATATTGCCAATACTCTTGCTAACACCTGTACGCGTGAGTTGACTAATGACATTCGCGTTATTAAAGCTCGCACGTATATGGATAAGGTAATGTCGCGAAGCGCATCGCAATGGCCACAACCAGACATGTCAAAGAAGGCTCCGGAAAAAGACACTGCTCTTGTAAAGGCTCTTTCGCAGGCAATAGCGAGCCTTCATATCGAGTCGCAAGAACATCCGCCCTACGAAGCGCTCTGGTTTCTCACGGGAGAGAAGACCTGTGTTGTAGTAGTGGAAGATACGCCTCAGATGAACAGGTCGGAAGCTCAAAAGCTTGCAGAAGCACTTAAAAATGCATCCGGTAAAGAAATTACCTTGATACCGCAAACTCGAATTCACCCCATTCTTTGGGATGACATTATTTCTCGAGAGGTTCTGCTTTGGGAGAACCCCAACAGAACACGGAAGCACCTAGCACCCAGCTCCGTTGATCATCACCACGGATAATTATAAAAGGCCCTGAGCTCGCTTTTGCAGCTGAGTAGCAATAGCCTGATGAGTCTCCTCAAACGTCTGAGCAAAAAAGGCCGAATCAAGGAGATTCCAATCGGGCTCCTCAGCAAGGTGTTCCTCACGATTTTTATCAACAATTGTTTTTGCAGCATCGAGAGCAGCCAATACATCACTTTGAGCTAAAGGATATTGGGGGAATGCTTGCGCCTGACGCAAGAGTTCATCAGTCTCATGAGGCACTGAAGTGATAGTGAGCATACGACCAAATGCATCAAAGTCAGCCTGCTTACGAATGCGAAGCTCATCACCATGGGGCAAATCTTTATTCGCTATCACGCGACGCACCGCGCCGTTGTAACACCTATCTGCCACAAGATGTGCCCACGCTCCAAGCGTAAGATCGGTCGCTTCTTGTAGACCTGGGCGGGGCACAACATACGAATCCCAAAAAAGATCTGCATCGGGCAGAGGCATAAACGTAGGATCTGTAAGATGCGTTGCTCCATATGGAATAGTCCTTGTAGTGTGGGCGACCATATACCCTACGTAAATATCAGGAACAAGATTGCCAAATAGGAAGCAATTAACATCATGAATGCCGAGCTCCTCCTGGTCATATTCTGCTAAAAGTCGCTCGACATGAGCTGTATGTATATTCCAACTTGGCATATAAACGCTCCAAATACCTATTGAATTTCAGAAAGACCTGCTTCGAATCTTAGTCGAAGCAGGTCCAATGAAACGTTCGGGAACAGAGAACAATAAGCTTTTCCAGAGCTTTAACTACGAACTTCAGCTCCTAAACCACGGGTGAGCTTAGTGACCAGCTTATTGTGTACCTTCTCAACCTCTTCCGAGGTAAGCGTATGATCTGCTGCTCGATAGGTAAGCGAAAATGCCATCGATTTCTTACCCGCACCAACGCGCTTTTCATCACGATAAACATCAAATAGATGTGCCTCGGCAAGCAACTTGCCACCAGCAGAAGATATACGCTGCATAAGCTGCTCGTAGGTAACCGACTCGTCAACAACAAGCGCAAGGTCAACCTCAACACCGGGCAGTGTTGGCACATCCTCATAAGGCAGCTCATCATGTGCCAGGCGGAGCAGTGCTGCAAGCGAAAGCTCAAAAGCTACGACAGGCACATCAATATCGACAGCGCGAAGAGCGCGAGGATGAATATTGCCAACCCAGCCAATAAGCTCGCCTCCGGCAAGCACCTCTGCCGCTCGGCCAGGCTGCAGAAAAGCGTATTCCTCTGCATCTACTGGCTTAAAGCGCACTTTAGTAATACGCAACGAATCAAGCAGTTCCTCTACAACACCCTTTGCATCGTAGAAGTCGTAATCTGCAAACCGTTGATTCCAGGCATCATCTGCACGCTTGCCAGCCAAGACGCCACATACGTAGCTCGGCTCATCAGGCAAACTACGATGCTCATGTCCATAGAACACGCGGCCAATCTCATAGAGTGCAACATTCGACACACCATGGTCGAGGTTATATGCCACAGAAGCAAGCAAGCCGGGAAGCATATCTCGACGCATCTCAGACTGCTCAGCAACAAGCGGGCGAATAATTTTTACGGGTACACCACGACCCTTTTCAGAAATGCCAAGACGCTCAAGATCGTTGGGCGCAGCAAAACAATATGTTGAGGTTTCAGAAAGGCCACACGCACGCAACGTGGCACTAATAGTACGTGTACGACGCTGTTCTGTCGTTAACCCACCAGCATGGTTGCGGGCTGCAGGAAGTGTTGGCTCAATGTCACCCTCACCCCACAGACGCACGACCTCCTCAATAAGGTCAACCTCTCGCAGCAAATCCGGACGATTGGTGGGAGCAACTACACAGAGATTATCCTCACCGGTCTTCTCAACCGCACAACCCAGACGTTGCAAACGCGTCACCATGAAGTCCTCGGGAATCTGCGCTCCGGCAAGCAGGCACCCACGGGAAGGACGCAGCGTAATCTGAACGGGCGCATCAACCTCTTTACCAGGATATACGTCCACAACACCAGGGCATACTTCCGCTGAGCAGCACTCTTCAAACAATGCTGCTGCGATCTGAGAAACCTCATCACAGCTTGTACCGTCAACCTGGCGCTCGTAGCGAATAGAAGCTTCGCTCATAAGATCAAGATTACGGCTGGTACGCGAGATATGACCGGAGGAGAAGTTTGCTACTTCGAGAAGAACGTCGG
>URWR01000150.1 GCA_900551595.1 uncultured Coriobacteriaceae bacterium | reverse complement strand
TTTCTTAAAGGAAACTGTTTCAAGAGCTCCGATCTCCGATTGACTTATCTTATAAAAGTTGCCACTACTATCTGATATTTGTTATCTACGTTCACCAATTCCGAGATGCTCGCGCATAAACGAGCAGAGCGCTTTCTCAATGCGAAACCATCCAACAACACCAAGCAAAACAAAGTAGGGCGCAAACAAGAAGAGATAGCGCGCACGCGCCTCAAAAATCATGAGGAACAACGCGAGCATAAGAAGTGCTAAACGCATGATCTTTTCCGTCGAAGAGGCTCCATTACGAGGCACACAAGCACATCCAATAAGCACCACAAGCCAAAGCATTTGACAAAGTAACTCATATGACAAACCCGAGTTAATTGAAGCTCCCTTTTCACCAATGCCATACCACGCTTTTATTGCGCTGTTATTGCCCAGCTGATGACGATAAAACCTGCCCTCATGCTCCCAAGCAAAGGTGCCATCGGAAAAGTTGGTAAGGGTTTTCCGTGTTGCCAACTTGGCAGTGCCAACAGGACCCATTTCCTCTATTCGACGCAACCATTCCTTGATGTTTGCCGCTGTTCGCTCTTTTGGATCAGTAAATGAGTTGGTGTAGTTCACGTCATCACCGTTGAACCCACCCATAGATTCAGGATTTGCCCCCATCATGAGAAAGTGAGCAACACTTTTAGCTTTAGTTGTATCAGCTCCTATTTGTTGTTCGCGATATGTTGTTATGCCTGAACAGGCCACCCAACCAATAACAAAAGCCATACATCCACAAAGAAGTACCTGGAAAAGTCGGCTATGCAGCACAGCTTGTGCCTTGTTATGCAACTTTTCTTTTTGAATCCAAGCATGCGCTGAAGCTACAAGTCGCGGCAATGCAAGGATGCAGCAAGCAAGCAACGTAAAGATAGCCGTTGGTTTTATTGCATATCCAAGTGCAGACAACAATCCAACAAGCACTGCAGCAAGTCTTTTATCTCGAATGCAAGTAATGGAGAACAATACGAGCGCAGGGCAAAGCATGCCATAGGTGTCTGTATACGGCACAAAAATCCAAGCATTGAGACCCAAATAAAGGGATGCCAATACATCAAAAGCCAAAGCGATACGCTCGCCAAACACATGACGAGCAGCAAATGTACATGCGACGATCGAGATAGTTACACACAAACACCCGCCAAGGACAAGCGCCATATAAGTGGTAATTCCAAGAGCAGATCCCACAGCAGCCACTACGGAAAAAATAACGTTGATCATCGTGTTGTTAGGGTTATTCGATAAATAACCCTGCAAATATGAAAGAGAATCGGGATTTAGACGATCATGCACTATTGCAACAGAGGCAACATCCCAACTAGTTTCAAACAAACCACCTTTTACAAGAAACATTTGCACACAGAGCAGTAAAACGCCGCCGCCAAGCACAAGCGGAACAAAGAATTTGCCAGTTATTGCGGGATATTTTCGCGTAATCATCAAGGTAACAAGTGGCAAAGCAAGACCTAGAATAAGTACACCAGGCAACAAAAGTGGCTGGGCATCCACCAGATATGTTTTGGCATACCCGTAGTGCACAAAGGGCGCAACAACAACCACTAAAAACAAAATGAAGCGAAGTGCCCAAATGGGGAGCCGCTCAAATAAAAAATCAAACACCACACGGCCGCGACACTTTGCCATCATTAAGCCTTCCTTTTTCCAACGCTCGTTTTAATTGAAGCATGTTTTGGTGAAGTTCATTTTCACATGAGTTTATCACCCTCCTTCTCACCCATATTCATCCACTGACGGCAAAGTGGACTAGAAAGGGCACGCATTCATCTAGAATCATTTCCCGTAAGACTCTGAACGTACGTCTTTCCGTTGGCAATTCAGTGGCTCAACTCGCTCGTGCCACTGGCGCAATACAGTTAAGGAGCAGATCATGGCAGCGCAAGACAACGAGATCACTAGTCGTCGCATCACTGTCTTTCCGCAAGAACCTGACCGCACCGGAAAACACGCAGAAGTGGTTGATGCCTCACCTCTTATCTATCTCGTGCTTGGCGGCATTAGTTTGCTCCTGGCATCTGCCATTGGCTTTTTCCCGATGCACAACGCAGCAGCAGGCATTTTGTTTTTAGGAATATTTCTTATAGCGTTCGTTTCTCTCGTCTTGCTCGGAAGATACTGGGCCCTCAGACTCTTTTCAAAATCGCAGCGCGTGCCCGATCCGGCACAGCATGCCAAACCGCTTGCTTCAGATGCTTCAGAAGATGAGAAGATCGCGGCTCACATTGCAGCCATGGGCTCCTTTCTCGCCAACCCTCAGGACGCATGCCGTTGCGACCATGTTGGTGCATTAGAGGATGCATGGGCCTCAACCATAGAAACCAATCGCCAAAACGAGGTTGATGCCACCTGGAAATGGCTCCTTGAGTGCCCCGACTATGAGGAGATAAACGCAACTTCTGACGATGATCTTATGTTGGTAGGCCATATTCTTCGCGCCAATCCAACCTCAAAGAACTGGCTCATCTTTGCACATGATTACGATGGTACCTGGCTTGAAGGCATGCTCTATGCACGTCATTGGGCAGAGTGGGGCTTCAATTTGCTCTTTATCGAACAGCGAGCCTGTGGAGCAAGCGAAGGCCGCCTCATGGGTGCTGGCTGGAAAGAGCGCCGCGACATCGTCGCCTGGACCCATGCGCTTATCGAAACTGAAGGCAGCGATATTCGCATTGTTTTGGCCGGACATGCCATGGGCGCAGCTGCCATTGCCGGCGCTGTAGGTGAAGCCGATTTGCCTGAGCAGGTTTTTGTCGGCGTATGCGATAGTGCCTATACCGACATTTGGAACGTATTGATTCCGCTTCTTCGGGTCGACGGTGCTTTAGTACATCCCACCCTTGATGTCACGAGTCTTGTTTTGCGCAATATGAAAGAGGGTACCAACCTGCTTTCTGTTCGTCCCCTCAATGGCGTTAAGCGCTCCCACGTTCCTTTGCTCTTCTTACATGGTGAACGCGACGTGGCTATCCCACCGTATATGGCGCTTGACTTTAACTTTGAAGCTGCAGGTGCTGCCTCGGGAGAAAATCATCAGCTGGTAACGTTCCCTCATGCAGGACATCTGCTGTGCTCACTCTCCGATCCGGAGCTGTACTTCTCAACCATTCATGATTTTGTCATGCCCTACGTAGATGGCCTTCGTATTGCTGAGTACATCGAGCCGGTGCTTGAGCGCGAGCCCATTCTTGGTGGACGCATTCCAGATGCCGACAATCCCATCCTCAAATAGCGCCAGAGCATCTGTAAATCCTACTCACTACAAACAGAGGCTCCCAAAGACCTATAAAATGCTGTGCATACAGAGCGCACTATAGAGACGAGGAGTCGTATGTATCGGTTTGTTGCCAGTGATATGGATGAGACATTCCTCAATCACAACCACAGCATTCCCGAGGCAAATATACAGGCGGTGTATCGCCTTAAAGAGCTGGGAGTATCGTTTGTCCCCTGCTCTGGTCGCCCATACGACTCAGTCGTAGGAAGTCTCGAACCCATTCGCGATTGTTTGGATTACGTTATTTCTTATAACGGTGCCTGTATCAATCGCATTGGCGAGAATGACCCCATACAAGCGCATGGCATGCCTTTTAGCACCATTCAAACACTTTTCAAACACGGTGTGGAAATTGGCATTGGTATGCACGTGTACCAAATGGATGGTCGTGTGTGGTGTTGGCAACTCGACGATTCTGAGCTTCATCGCATCGATGGCCTCATGAACATTGCCCTGCTCTCTTCCCCAAGCATCGATTTTCTTGAAGATGTTCCTATGGCCAAGATTCTCTACTACAGCCCCAGCGACGAGCGCCTTCACACCGAAGCTGTCGCTATGGCAAACATGCTCCCTGCCAATGTTGCCACCACGTTCTCTTCCGGCCGTTATCTTGAGTTTGTGCGTTCAGACATTGATAAGGGCACCGGCATTGCCGATTTAGCGCACATGCTGCACATCTCACTTGATGACGTAATTGCTTGCGGGGATGCACCAAACGATGATGCCATGATTCAGGCGGCTGGCGTAGGTGTTGTAGTGAGCAATGCCGATCCACAAACAGCTGCCCTCGCTTCGTATCGTGCACAAGCAAGCTGTGATGATGGAGTGCTTGCCGAGGTGCTGAAGCGATTTATTGAGCCGCAGCATCACCCGAACCAGGCTTAA
>URWR01000149.1 GCA_900551595.1 uncultured Coriobacteriaceae bacterium | reverse complement strand
AGAAGGGCGATGGCCTTCTGGATAGAAGACGCAAATTCCAGTACCGGGAACCCCTGCAAAGCCTGCCAACGCTGCCTTACCAGTATCGCCGCTCGTGGCTGTCACAATCATGATGTTTTGATCGCTTTGTGCATGCGCTTTTGACATGAGGCGGGGCAGCATTTGCAGTGCGACATCTTTGAAAGCACATGTTGGACCATGATAGAGCTCAAGTAACCAATCGTTGCCCAACGGTGTTACGGGCGTGATGGCGGGGGTATCAAAACTGGATCCGTAAGCCTCTTCAACACAAGCGGCAATTTCTTCAGACGTGTAGTCGTCAAGGAGGGTGCTCAATACGAGGCGAGAAGTTTCCATAAATGTTTGATTGCATATAGTATTGAGGTCAAGTTGGTGTGAGGTTATGTCGTCACAAACATAAAGGCCACCATCGGGGGCAATACCGGTAAGAATTGCTTGCTTACTTGTAACAAGTTGCTCATTTGAGCGAGTGCTGTGGTAGAAAGTATTCAACTTCGCCGTCCCTCCGACGTGACTGATTGTTGTTATTTATGATGACATGATACAGGTGCACGAGACGAGAGGCGGCTCGCCCTGCCATTTCTAACGATTGGACAGATTCATGAAGATTGCCATCCTCGGCCACGGAACAGTTGGACGTGGCGTCGATGAAATAATCGCCGATTGCATCCCCTCCCTTGAGGTTGCACGTATCCTTGAGCTTCCGGATCGCTGTACTGACGAGCGTATGACTTCTGATTTTGATGATATTGCTCAGGATCCCTCCATTGAAGCTGTCGTTGAGTGCATGGGCGGTATAGAGCCAGCTCACACGTATATTGTTGCTGCACTGCGTGCTGGTAAGCATGTTATTACCTCAAATAAGGCTGTTGTAGCAGAGTATTTAACAGAGTTTGCACATGAGGCAGCTGCTGCCGGTGTTGGTCTGTTTGTTGAAGCAACATGTGGCGGCGGTATTCCCTGGATTGCAAGCATCGAAAAAGTTCGTCGTATTGACGAGGTGTCATCTTTCTCGGGCATTCTCAACGGCACAACGAACTACATTATCGATGAGATGGCGCGCAAGGGCCTCGACTTTGACGTCGTATTAGCTCGAGCTCAGGAGCTGGGCTATGCCGAGGCAGATCCTTCTGCTGACATCGACGGCATTGACGTCCGTAATAAGACCATCATTACTGCTGCTGTAGCCTTTGGCGTTGCATGCACAACTGAGTTCCCGGTAACTGGTATGCGCACGCTTACTAAGGCCGATATGGATATGCTGCATGCGCACGGCATGTCGGTAAAGGTGCTCGGTAGGGGTGTATGTAAAGATCAGCGCTATGCTGTTGCCGTAGAGCCCGTGGCATTGCCTGAGCGCTCTTTGGAAGCCTGTGTGCCAGCAAACAACAATATTGCCTCAGTTACAGGTGCCACCATCGGTGAGCTTAAGTTTTATGGTCAGGGTGCAGGAAGTCTTCCGACGGGCAACGCAATGGTTCAGGACTTGCTTGATTGTCAAAATGGCGTGCGTCCCACCTACGATATGAGTGCCGAGCTGTCGTATGACCCAACGCTGCTAGTCTCTGATTATTTGCTGCGTACAACTGCAGAAGTTCCTGCAGAGGCCGAGGCATTTGATGAAGGTGTCTGGCGTATGCATAAGCTCACCGCCACGGAGGCACGTGAACTTTTTGAGCGTATCTGCAAGGACGATCCCACTTCGTTTATGGCTGCCATTGCTGAAGGGGCAGAGGACTAATACATGGTAAAAGTTGCAAAATTCGGTGGTTCCAGCGTTGCGGATGCTGGGCAGTTCTGCAAGGTAAAAGAAATAGTTCAAGCTGATCGTGACCGTCGTTTTGTGGTGGTTTCGGCTTCTGGTAAGCGCTTTTCCGGTGATAATAAAATTACCGATCTGTTGCTGCTGGTTAATGCACATATTGCGTATCACGTGGATTGCTCTGCTCTGCTGAGTGATATCGAACAGCGTTTTGTGGATATTGCAGAAGAGTTGAACTTAAAGTATCCCATTGCAGCAAAGTTCGAAGAGTTCTCGAGCGTTATTAAGAGTCTCTCTCCTGAATATATTGTTTCGCGAGGAGAATGGTTCACCGGCCAGCTTATGGCTGAGTATCTCGGCCTTCCTTTCTTAGATGCCGCTGATGTCATGGTGTTCCATCATGATGGAACCATTGATATGGCGCGTACCGCTACGCGTGTAAATGATGCAGTGGCACGTTTGGGTTCGTTTGTACTCCCAGGGTTTTATGGTGCGACGGTGGATGGCACCATAAAGCTTTTCCAGCGCGGCGGTGGCGATATTACCGGAGCTATTCTTGCCAGGTGCCTTGAGGCGGGAGTCTATGAGAATTGGACCGATGTTTCTGGCTTTTTGGCAGCAGATCCGCACATTGTAGAGAACCCTCGTTCAATTCATCGTATTACCTTCGATGAGATGCGCGAGCTCTCGTATATGGGCGCTTCGGTGCTCCAGGAAGAGGCTATCTTCCCTGTGCGCGAGGCAAATATTCCAATTCAGATTAAGAATACGAATCGTCCGGACAAGCAAGGTACGTTTATTCGTGAAAAGGCTGCAGATCGTGAGCTAGAGCACCTGATTACAGGTATTGCTGGCAAGCGAGATTTTCTGGCCATTCATATTCGTAAGGCGCACACCTCTGCTGAAGTTGGTTATGTTCGTCGCGTTCTGGCGGTGTTTGAGCGCTACGGCGTATCGGTTGAACACGTACCAAGTGGAGTTGACGCTCTTGCGGTAGTGGTTAATGGTGCCGATGTACGCGATACGGTTTATTCGATCGTTGGTGAGCTGCAGCAGGAGATCAAACCAGATTCTATTAATGTGGTAGAAGGGTTGGCACTCATCTCAGTGGTCGGCAGAAATATGAGCCGCCGTGCCGGTACTTCTGGTCGCATCTTCGGCGCCCTTGGTGAGGCTGGTGTAAACATCCGTATGATTACGCAGTCGCCTCAGGAAATCTCAATTATCCTCGGTGTGGATAACAAAGATTTTGATCGGGCAATCCGCGTCATTTATGACAAATTTGCTGATGAGATGGTAAGTACTATTGAATAAGTAGCATCAATGAGATGTTTTGCTCTGCGTGCTGAACGCACCGGTCAAGGAGGGACGTATGTCCGATAAAGTTGTTGCCATCCTGGGAGCTACGGGTGTTGTTGGCGCCCAAATGCTGCAATGTCTTGAAGAGCGCGATTTTCCTGTCAAAGAGCTTTTGCCACTTGCTAGTGCGCGTTCTGCAGGAAAAACCATACAATTCCGCGGAGAAGCAATTTCTGTACGGGAGGCAACTCCTGAGGCCTTTGAGGGCGTAGATATTGTGTTAGGTGCTGCAGGCGATGCACAGGCCCGCGAGCTGCTGCCACAGGCTGCTGCCCGTGGTGCGGTGTGTGTTGATAATAGCCATGCATTCCGTCTTGAAAAAGATGTTCCACTGGTTATTCCTGAGATAAACGCCCAAGATATTGCAAATCATCCTCGTAATATTATTGCCAATCCTAATTGCGCCACGATTATTGGATTGGTTCCGGTTTGGCCGCTTCATAAGGCCGCTGGTCTTAGGCGCATGATTGTTTCAACGTATCAAGCTGCTTCAGGGGCAGGTTTAGCCGGTCTCAACGAGCTTGAGCGTGAGAGCCGTGTTTTGGCAGAGGGTAAGGAAATAGGTTCGACCGATCCTTTTGCATACCAGCTTGCATATAACCTCATTCCACAGATTGGTGGCTTTGGTGAGGAGAGCTATACCTCTGAAGAGCTTAAGATGCAGAACGAGGGTCGCAAGATTATGCACCTTCCGGATATGAGGGTGAGCTGCACCTGTGTGCGCGTACCAGTTATGCGTTCTCATTCCGAATCAATTACGGTGGAGTTTGAGCGACCTTTGTCGCCAGACGAAGCACGCGAAATTTTGTCAGGGGCACCAGGAGTTCGCGTTGTCGATGATCCAGCAAACCTTGGTTACCCCATGCCGCTGGATACCTCAGACCAGGATCTGATTTACGTTGGACGTATTCGTCGGGATCTTTCTGCTCCTGAGGGCGTGAGCGCGCTTACATTCTGGTGTTGCGGAGATCAAATCCGTAAGGGTGCCGCTACCAATGCTGTTCAGATTGCAGAGTATCTTGTCTAACGGTTGCTAAACACTGGTTTTGCCGTATGTGCCAGGTACTTTTCATTTTGTGAGCAAAATTTTAATTTTCTGCTTGCATTCTGAGGCGGTGTGCGCAATAATATTCGAGCTGCTTCTGAGGTAGCAAATGGTGGGGGTAGCTCAG
>URWR01000148.1 GCA_900551595.1 uncultured Coriobacteriaceae bacterium | reverse complement strand
CCAATCGGCTCTGCAATGCGCTTGTAGCCGAAGGCAGGATCGTTCTCCACAACACCGCACGTCTGCATGTTCTTGTACTTGTTGTAAATATACTCGGAGGCGTAGTGGTTCTTAATAACCTTGTCCTCTACGATGCCGTAGCCCGTCTCCTCCACAGCCATCTTAGCCAATGGAATACGTGCCTTGTTGGCAGCCATAGCTGCTTCGTAGAAGATCTTGTCTACTTGCTCCTGAGTAAACGTTGCGAACTCGGCCTGCGCCTTGCGCATCTGGGCCAGTCGTTCGTTCAGAGCATCGACACTGTCGATGATGGTGGACTGCACCTTCTCTGCCATTCCTTCTCCTCCCATATCTGTCCCACACGCCCATAAAGCGCGCATGTGGATTGCAGAACTATGGCGGGGCGAGCCCCACGCTTAACATAAATGTGGTATCTGCTGAAATATACCATGAACAGAAGAGCTCTCCTGCACAAACCGGTATTCATACATCATAAACTTGCAGAGGACATAAAAATACTTTCAAAATATGCACAGACCTAAATTGAGGTTTGTGCGGCATAGTCTCAAAAATAATTGTTATTGCACCAGCGCTTTTTCAAGCAGAATGCAATCCTGCAAGGGATTGTTTCTCTCGGCTTTCCAGAGAATCCAGTCGCTCTCCTGAAAGAGTCGCAGTGCGACATAAGGACCAAAACCCCGCTGCAACGTACAGGAAGCCTGCGCATAAAGTGGATCAGATTTTAGACCCGGATAACGAACTTCACTCACACAGGGATGACGTATGAGATAGTTTGCTACTGTCTGCGCTTCGTCTGACACCTGACGCCATGCACCAGGTTCCATATTCTGCGCCAACTCGCTCAACGAAAAAAGAGAAAGGGTATCTGCAACCTCAGCTGCAGATACCCTTTTACCTATAAGGTCATGCGATCCCATTGTTAGCGGCGCTCATCAATCTCATCACGAACGGAGAGAATGAATTCTTCGAGGTTGGCAACGTGCGTTTCGTTGGTACGATCGCGTACAGAAATCGTGCCTGCCTCGGCCTCCTTTTCACCAAGAATAAGCATGTAGGGCGGACGATCAATGTTTCGTGCCTCACGAATCTTATAGCCGATCTTTTCATCGCGCTCATCGAGCACAGCTCTAATGCCCGCGGCCTCAAGTTCATCGGTAACAGCGCGTGCATAGTCCCGGCTCTTCTCGGATACCGGAAGCACCTTAACCTGCGTTGGCGCAAGCCAAGTGGGGAACTTACCTGCATAGTGCTCAATCAGGATGCCGATAAAGCGCTCAATGGAGCCGAAGCATACGCGATGCAGCATGATGGGACGCTTCTTTGAGCCGTCTGCATCTGTGTACTCAAGGTCAAAGTTGAGCGGCATCTGGAAATCGAGCTGAACGGTTCCGCACTGCCAGGTTCGGCCAAGTGAATCCTCAAGATGGAAATCGATCTTGGGACCATAGAAGGCACCGTCGCCCTCGTTGACAACATAATCCTTACCGAGCATCTCAAGTGCATGGCGGAGTGCTGCTTCAGCGCGCTCCCAATCCTCGTCGGAACCCATAGAGTCCTCGGGGCGTGTAGAAAGCTCAAGGTGATAGGTAAACCCGAACTTCTGATACACCGAGTCGATGAGGTTTACTACGCCTACAATCTCATCGGTAAGCTGGTCGGGACGAACAAACAGGTGCGCATCATCCTGATTAAAGCAACGCACACGGAAAAGTCCATGAAGCGCACCACGGAGCTCATGGCGGTGCACAAGTCCAATCTCACCGGCACGAATAGGAAGCTCGCGGTAGCTGTGTGGCTTTGCCTTATAAACGAGCACGCCACCCGGGCAGTTCATCGGCTTGATGCAGTACTCCTCATCATCAATCATTGTGGAGTACATGTTGTCCTTGTAATGGTCCCAATGACCAGAAGTCTTCCAAAGCTGCTTGTTCATGATAAGCGGCGTGGAAATCTCGACATACCCAGCCTTACGGTGGATCTCACGCCAGTACTGCAGCAGCTCATTCTTAAGAATCATCCCGTTAGGAAGGAAGAACGGGAAGCCTGGCGCCTCGTCACTCATCATAAAGAGGTCCATCTCGCGACCAATCTTGCGATGATCGCGCTTCTTAGCTTCTTCCAGTAGGCGCAGGTGCTCGTCAAGCTCGTCTTTGGTGGCAAAAGCAGTACCGTTGATGCGCGTGAGCATCTTGTTGTTCTTGTCACCCTTCCAATAGGCGCCCGAAACGCCCGTGAGCTTAAAGGCCTTGAGCGCCTTGGTATAGGTAAGGTGGGGACCTACGCACATATCAATGTATTCGCCTTGCTGGTAGAAGGTGATACGAGCATCGTCTGGCAAATCGCCAATATGCTCGACCTTATATTTCTCGCCGCGCTCCTCCATAAGCTCAATAGCTTCAGGACGAGGAAGCTCATAGACGCTGAACTTGAGATTCTCTTTCACTATTTTTTTCATCTCTGCCTCAATGGCAGGAAAATCTTCTTCTGTGATTTTCTGGCCTTCAGGCAGATCTACATCGTAATAAAAGCCATTGTCAGTGGCAGGACCATAGGCAAAGTCTGCCTCAGGATAGAGGCGCTTGATTGCCTGAGCCATAATGTGTGCGGCGCTATGACGAACAACGTGCGTAACCTCGTCTGCCGGACACTCATCCACATGACCGTCGTTGTATAGAACCTTCATACGAAACCTTCCTTATATGGTTCGCGGTTAGCGTGTATGGTGAGTCCTCGGATAGGTTTACCACATCCTGAGGGCAAAGATGTTTACAAAGTATCTTGCTTATTATGGTCGCTTGCCAAGGATTTATGCGTACTTTCAGAAACTTCCTGATTTTTTTCGCGCTGCCACGCATTTTTACGCGGCGAATCATCCTTTGAGAACGGACTTGCACGATAAAGCCGCTCAACAATGGACTTTTTCTTTGTTGCTGCGACTGGTGCAAAAGCAAAACCACATGCGAATCCCCACAAAACAAAAAGCATGGGAAATGAATGAAACAAGACTGAGAGTACAAAAGGCGGAAGAGCTACTCCCTCACTTACTGCAGGCATGGAGAAGAATGAAATTACAAACCACACCAAAAGAATAAGTTCGGCAAGCCGAACAATCCATCGCACCCACCTGCGGAGCACAATGCGATACACAAGCGCAACCACACAGCCCAATACTGCGCCAATACCGCAGGCAATGCAGGGAGCAGCAACAATAGAAAGCGCCGCAAGTTCAGGTGAGGTTTGCGAGCTACGGGAAAGCCCAAAGATGACGCAACTTACCAGCGTTACAACTAGCCAGAAACAGAGATTCACAATAGTTGCTGTTCTCTTCATACGTGCTGCTCCAAAATTTGACGTACCAGCAGAAAGAGATTCTACTACTGTGCCGTCGTTCTTGTACCGGATGCAGCATCACAATAAGAGCAAGCCGAGGGCGAAAACCTCACAAGAAAGCCGGGAAACTTGAAAGGATTTCCCGGCTTAGAGTTATGCAACAAACGCAGGCAGATGAAAACTGGGCAGATTAGTTTTGATGTTTGCCTGCACGTGTGCGCATATAGGCACTTGCTCCCAAAAGAGCACCTGCCAGTACTGCCACACCAGCAACTACTACTGCAGTATAAGTGTCACCTGTTGCAGGAAGCGCGCTCTCCTCTGCATGAGAGGTGTTTTCATCCCGATTTGTAGTGTCAGAGGTTTGCGTTGTATTGGAATTGTTGTTCTTGTCGTTGTTATCGGTATTGGGCTGTTCAGTTTCTTCGTCTTCAGGCTGCGATGGCTGCCCAGGTTCGAGGGAAGTAGCAGGAAGCCAGAAATCACCATCATTCTGGAAGGCAAGCTCTGCGGGATTCCAGCCATTCTGACCAATAAGCATGCTCGAAAGATAATCTTCAAGTTTCTGAGCAGCATCCTCGTCTATGACTTTGCCGAGCACAATACTGTCATTGTTAACCACCGGTGTGCCATCGGCGTTGAAACACCCAATTTCGGTAAAACGAACCGTGGGGTCATAAGTAATAGAGACAGTATCGCCGTCCTCATTATGGCCAGTCCAGCGGCTCCAACGCTCGGGCATGATGTTATCCGGCATCGTGCAGCCGATAAAGGTTACTGCTGAAGAAATGTTTGCATAGTCTGGGTTGGGCGTATTCGGATTTATTTCGCTATAGATGGTTCTTCCCGTGGCATCCACATGAGAAGTGTAAGCGCAAAGATTTTGCCATGGACGACCAAGGCTTACATCGGTAAGCGAGGGGTCTGCCGTGAGTGTGCAGTTATAGAAGACAAGACCGGTATAGCCGCTCTTAGTATT
>URWR01000147.1 GCA_900551595.1 uncultured Coriobacteriaceae bacterium | reverse complement strand
CGTCTGATGCACTCTATCCATAAACGCGCTTTTGAAGTTGATGGTCCTCCCGCGGCAAAAAAGCCCGATGAGCAGCCAGCCATTATGCAAATGGGACCGTCGCTCCTCATGGGCTTCGCTTCCATTTTTATGGTGACTTCAGCAATTTCGCGTCTGATGGGCGGAGCAGATTTACTTACCACTATGCCAACGCTTGCCATGAGCATTTCGATGATTTGCGGTACGGCAATTTGGCCAGTGGTAAGCCGCCGCTATCAAAAGCGCATCGATACCCGCAATGAACTACGACGTGAAAGCGCATATACCGACTATTTAAATGGCGTTGAGTCTCGTTTTGCCAACGAGTGTGATGTTCAGGCACAGATTCTGCGCGATAACCGTACGCCTGTGGATGAACTTATTTCAGAGGCACTCACGCTTGCCCCAACACTTATGAATCGTACGGCTACACACGATGACTTTATGGACCTGCGCGTTGGTGTGGGCGCTACTGAACTTGAGGCAGATGTGAGATGGCCTCAACATCGCTTTACTATCGAAGACGACAAGCTCATGGACAAGGTGGATGCGCTGCGAAAGAATCCGCCGATAGTGCGTGATGTGCCTCTTGCGTTTAATCCGGTTGAGCATTGGGTGGCAGGAATTTTGGGATCACGCGACGAGGCATGGTCGTTTGTTCGCGGCCTTGTAATACAGGTATGTGCGCTCTTTGGCTACCAAGATGTGAAAATAGTGCTTGTTGTCGATCATGATGAAGAAGAGCAGTGGGCGTTTTTGCGTTCAATGCCCCACGTTTTTGACAATTCAGGTGTAGAACGTGCGATCGCCTGTGATATTGATGCCCTTATGGAAATTGGTATGGGACTCGAGCGTGTGCTTGAAGAACGTTCCCAAGCTCATGGGTCCTCACCTGCGGATTTCGGTACCTATTATCTGGTGATTTGTGCTCATAAAGAGCTTTGCGAGCGCTCCGACACGATAGCTCACCTGTGCAAGATGCGTGAGAACCTCGGCATTTCTCTGGTATTTCTCGGGGAAGAGTTGAAGGATCTTCCCCGCGAATGCGGCTATGTTATCGACCTTACCGGCGATGATGGCTTGGGCGCCATAGGTGGTTCTGAGGTCTTCTCCTGTGGGGTAGGAGAGGCGCCACGAGCTGGGTTGCAAACTTCAGGGAAAGCTCGCATGTTCGACCGAAATGACGTTTCGGGTTCTCTTGTTCGTTTTGAGCCAGATGTAGAGATCGATCAGAACACGGCGAATGCTGTAGGCCTTGCGCTTTCTCGAGTCCGTTTAGACATGCCATCGCAGCGATCACAGATTCCCGATTCACTGGGATTTCTTGAAATGTTTGAGGCTGGCAATACCAATCAGCTCAATATTGCACAGCGTTGGGCGGAAAACGATGCTTCTCGTACGCTGCAAACGCAAGTAGGTCGTGATGCGGCTGGCGAGTGGTCAATTCTTAATCTGCATGAGAATGTACATGGACCACATGGCCTTATTGCTGGAACAACAGGATCGGGTAAATCGGAATTTATTATTACCTACATTCTTTCGATGTGCGTAAACTACCCGCCTGATCAGGTTGCTTTTGTTCTTATCGACTACAAGGGTGGCGGTTTGGCGGGAGCCTTTGATAATGAGCGGTTTGTGCTGCCGCATTTGGCTGGCACGATTACAAACCTCGATGGCGCTGCTATTACACGCTCGCTTGTGTCTATAAAAAGTGAGCTCAAAAGACGGCAGGATTTGCTCAATAAAGCTCGTGATATTACTGGCGAGGCTACGGTGGATATCTATAAATATCTCTCCTATTACCGCCAGGGAGTCTTGAGTGAGCCGCTGCCTCATCTGTTTATTATTGCTGACGAGTTTGCTGAGCTGAAGCAACAAGAGCCAGAGTTTATGGATGAACTTATTTCTGCGGCGCGTATTGGTCGCTCCCTCGGTGTTCATCTTATTTTGGCAACACAAAAGCCTTCGGGTGTGGTGAATGATCAAATTTGGTCAAACTCTCGCTTTAAGGTTTGTCTCAAAGTGGCCGATGCGGCGGACTCCAAAGAAATGATTCGCCGGGATGATGCGGCAGAAATCAAGCAAGCTGGCAGGTTTTATCTGCTGGTTGGTTTTAATGAGTTTTTTGCTTGTGGGCAGAGTGCCTATTCGGGCACGCGTTATACCCCTCGTGATGTATATGAGCCACGTCGTGACAATGCGGTCGAGCTTATCGATGACCGTGGAAATACCATTGTGGGTGCGCGGCCGCAGATAAAAGCAACCCAAACGGGTGAATCAGAACTCAATGCAGTGCTCTCAAAGATATGCGAAACGGCAGAGATGGCGAACAAGCATGCGGGTCGCCTCTGGCTCAATCCACTCCCAGAGCATATTGAACTCAAGGATCTTGAGAAGCGCTACGGCTATGAGGCGTCTGAGGAAGACCTTACCTGCATTGTGGGTGAGATGGATGACCCGGCAAGTCAGCGGCAATCTCTTTATAGCATCAACCTTGCAACTGCCGGTAACGTACTCTTGTACGGCGGTCAGTCTTCCGGCGTAGATTCGCTTGCAGCAACCATGCTCTACTCGCTGTGCGAGCATTATGGGCCAGAAAACCTGGCGCTTTATGTGGCTGATCTGGGAGCGGGCACCCTTGCAGCATTTGCAGCGGTTCCGCAGTGTGGCGGTGTTGTGCTCTCCGGCGATGATGAGCGCATGATCAATCTTATCAAGCTTCTTGAAGCCCAAATTACGGAACGTCGTGCGCTGCTTGCGCAGGTAGGTGGCAGTCTTGAGGCATATAACCGTGATAAGGCTGGCGCAGAAAGAATGTCGCATCTTGTATGCGTGATTGCCAATCTCGCCGCATTTTATGAACTGTACAGCGACTTTGAAGATCGTCTCAACGCCATTACGCGCGACGCGCCTCGTTACGGCATCCATGTCCTGCTCACTGCTTCGGCTGCCATGGTGCCACATATGCGTATCAAGGCAAATTTCTCCGAGATGGTTGTGACTTCTTTTAACGATCCCAATGACTATGTAACGTTGCTTGGAAGTATGCGTGGGGTTGTTATGCCTCATGCTGAAAAGCGCGGCTTGGTAAAGGTGGGCAAATCCATCTTTGAATTCCAGGGAGCATCTATTGGTCAGTCTGGCGAGCCCGACATGGTGGGCATTGAGGCGCTAGCAGAACAGCTCAAGGCGGCAACGGACCTGCGTTGTGCACCTATTCCAGTGCTTCCGCAGCGTGTGACTCCACGGGAGATGGGTACTGCGTCATGTACTTCTACGCTGGTCCCAGTAGGTTTCTCAAAGTTGGATGTTGCGCCCATCTCGTTTGATGTGAGCAAGTCCCCCTACATGCTGGTGTTGGGCAACGATATTGACTCTATTGGTATGTATCTGCGTGGCATGCGAGAAATGCTTGCACATGCAGCAGAAACATCCTCTGTGACGTACTACTTCATCGATCTTCAGCATGTGCTTGGAGAGGTGGAAGACAAACGCGTTATTCAAACAGAGGCGGGTGCAATTGCCATGTTGGAGGGCATCGAGAAACTCGCTCGTCCTTGCGACATATTGGTGCTCACTAGTGTGGCGCAGATTATGACATCACTGCCGACTGAGGCTTCCAAACCCCTTCAAGACTATATCGCTCAAGAGCGCGGCATTGCGTCTACGCGCATAGTTGCCTGCTCAGAGCTATGGCGTGTCCGTAGCCTGTATGACCCCTGGTACAAAGTCCTTTCGGCTTATGGCAATGGCATTTGGGTTGGCTCGGGATTTGCCGATCAGACCATCTTCAAATTCTCACGCGCGTTGCCAGAATACCGCCAGCCGGCAGCGCGTTCCGATGGCTACCTTGCAATGCGTGGAGCAGTGACATCCGTGCGTCTTGTGGAAGCTACAGATGAGCCTACAGAAGAAAGTTTGGCGGCCGACACACATCTGGATTCGTGAAGGGAGCGCAAATGATTACTAACCTCGATTGGCTGCCAGTTGGGTCTGTTGTTGGTCTGGAGGGCGGGGAGCGTCCCGTCATGATTGCTGGGGTCATGGTAACCGACGGAGAGACGAGTCAGCTGTGGGATTACTTGGGCTATCCCTATCCGGAAGGTCGCCAACAAGCAGGAGATTTCTTCTTCAATAAACCCCAGATAAATGAGATTTATCACGTTGGCTTTATGAATTCAACTGCCTGTGCATTCCAGGCATACGTGGAAGATAAGACGCCTGAATTTGAGGAAGACAAAGCAAAGCACAAGGGGGCGAAGTGAGATGGCCGATGAGATCAAGGTTAATCAGGCAGATGCGACTGCAGCGGCTA
>URWR01000146.1 GCA_900551595.1 uncultured Coriobacteriaceae bacterium | reverse complement strand
GTGTGTTTATGTGCGTCACTACGGTCTCGTTCGGACCGTCTAACGCCAGGCAGGAGACATAACGATGAACTTCTTCAACGTATTCGAGGATCGTATTGCGAGCGTGTTTGGCACCTCGCCACAAGGTTATACCGAGCCATTTTCCTTTAAGAAGCTCGGCAAGCGTGCTGCTAAGGAAATGGAAAAAGAGACCTACGTCATCAACGGGGTGGATACTGCCCCGGGTCTGTATACCATCCTTGTTTCATCCGCCGATGATGCTGTCATGCGTCCGCTCTATGGTGCGCTGACCAACGAGATTGCTCAGTTCGTTGAGGGGCAAGCGCAATCGAAGGGCTACACCTTTGTAGGAGAGCCGCTTGTGCGCTTTATGGTTGACCCTTCACTGCGCAGCGGCAAATTCTCCGTATTTGCCGAAAATGTTGATGCGCGTACCCTCGGACGCCTACGCGCCGAAGAGATTAGCTTTCTTGAGAAGGCGCCGGATCTTGCAGAGCAGCGCTCTGCTGCTGCAGCTCGCCGCCAAGCACCATCCCCCACACCGCGCAGCTCCGCTCGTGCGCGTGTTCCGCAAGTTGCCGTTCCTCCTCAAGAGCCTGTGCCCACTCCTCCTGCGGTACCACAAGAGTTTGCGCCTGAGGCGGATGGACTTGATGTGCTTCCTGCAAACGAAGTAAATAACCCCATGCTTCTTTCAGAACACGCAACGCCGCAGCCTGTCCCGAATCCTGTTGCAGCACCTGTACCTCAAACGGTGCGCCGTCCTTCTCAGCAACAGGAGCCCGCACAAGCCTCTGCGCGTCCGGCTGCCCCTGCAGCTGCCTGCATGCTTATCGATCGCAAAACGGGTCAGACCTACAATGTCACCAGCCCACGTGCAATTATTGGCCGTGAGCGCAATCGCGGTGGCGTGGTACTGCGCGACCCGAATGTCTCACGTCGCCACGCAGAGCTTTCCTACGATGGTCGCACGTGGAGAATTGCCGATTTGAATTCCACCAATGGCACACTCGTGAATGATGTGGATGTTGACGAGTGCGCCCTTCGAAGCGGAGACCTCATCACGCTGGGTCTCACGAACTTAGAGTTCCGGGAGAACTAGCATGATTGATCTCGTCTTATTTGCAGGCCGCATTCTCTTGGTAGTTTTGCTTTACCTGTTCCTTTTTACCGTCATGAAGACAGGAATTGGACTGGTAAAGGGCCAGCGTACCGATGCCGCCATTTGGTGTGTCGACATCGAGAAAGGCCCCAAGCAGCTGCGCGGCTTGCATCTTGACGTACTCGGCCCTGTTGTGGTGGGCCGCTCACCATCTTCAGACATAACCATTGCAGAGCCCTTTGTTTCTTCTACCCACGCTCGGTTTACCATCCAGGGGCCAGCGCTGGTGGTTGAAGACCTGGGTTCAACAAACGGCACGTTTGTAAACGGACATGCCATAGGACAGCCTGTAACTTTGCGTGATGGTGACGAAGTACAGGTAGGAGACACCATCATGAGAGTTGGCCGGCGATGAACGACACAACGTCTAAAACAGAACCGGTTAATGCCCCTGGCAGCGAAACTGTACCGGTAACCTCTCGCAAAGGTGCTGACGTGGACACTGGCTCCGCAGGCAGACTCGCCTGGGGAGCACGTTCCGATGTCGGCCTTGTGCGTGACCATAACGAAGATGCCTTTTTGGTACATGCCCCACTCTTCTGTGTGTGCGACGGCATGGGCGGCCATGCCGCTGGCGAAGTTGCAAGCGCCATTGCAGTGCGTTGCATAGCAGAACACGCTCCGGTTACGGCAGACGATGTCTTACTCGGCACCGCTGTTGAGCTTGCCAATGCCGCCATTATTGAAGGGGCGGCTGAAGGCGTTGGCAAACCGGGAATGGGTTGCACTGCCACCGCTGCTGTTATTGAGAATGATCATATGGCCATAGCGCACGTGGGAGATTCGCGTCTGTATGTGCTTCATGCAGGCTCACTCGTGCGCGTAACACATGACCATTCCTTTGTAGAAGAACTCGTTGACGCGGGAGAGATTACGGCCGACGAGGCGCGTGTACATCCCTCGCGCTCTGTCATTACCCGTGCACTTGGCTCGGATCCCGACATGTATGCCGACCACTTCACGCTCGATGTGGCCCGCGGTGACCGCATTATTCTCTGTTCAGACGGACTGTCCTCTATGGTGCCCGACAGCATCATTGAGGAACTTGCGGTCTCTTCAGCTACGCCTCAGCAAGCTGCCGACAATCTTGTTGCAGCCGCTCTTGAAGCCGGTGGCCATGACAATGTCACTGTTATTGTTATTGATGTGCAGGACGATGGTGCTTCTGAGCTCGTGCGCAAGCGTCGCCGCCGCGCAATTATTGGCTGGATCTTAGGCCTCTTCATAGTGGCTGCCGCGCTTTTCGCTTTTCTCTTTTTCTATGTCTCAAATTCTTGGTATGTAGGTATAAACAATGGTAACGTCGCCATTTACCAAGGTGTTGAAGGTAATTTCTTGGGTATTTCTTTTTCCACACTCGAAGAAACAACTACTGTGCGGGTACAAGACCTTCCTGAGGCAACACAGGTCTCCCTTCAAAACGGTATTGAAGTTGCAAGCCTAACGGATGCCCAAGCAACCATCAGAAGTTATCGCGATCAAATGCGAAACGATCAAATGACCTCTGAAAAAGAGCGGACGGCAGAAGTTGCCAATAGCGCTCAGTCACAAGGTGCTGGTACTTCCCAACCGCAAGAAGCAAATCAGACCGCTCAGCCAACTGTTGGGGAGGGTGTATAACCATGAACGCCTACGCGGCCACCACCCCCTCTTCTCACGCTGTTAGCCGTCGCAGCACTGAGCTTTTGCTGCTCTGCGCTGCTGCGCTGCCGGTACTTCTCATTTACGCCATGTATGTTGTAAATACAGGGACTGAGCTCAGCGTGGCTACCCTTGGGGTTCCCCTCGGGTTGTTGGGCGCATTTGCGGTGGCACACATAGCCATTCGTTTTCTTGCTCCTGGAGCAGACCCTGCGATTTTGCCCATCGTGTTCGTACTTTCTGGCATAGGCGTCACATTCGTTACGCGTCTTGCTCCAGATGAAGCCGTTGGCCAAGTTATGTGGCTTTTTCTGGGTGTTGTTGCTATGGTCGCCACCCTTGCTGTCGTGCGAAGCCTCGACGCTTTTACCCGCTACAAATACACCATTGGCCTTGCCGGCCTTATCTTGCTCATACTTCCAATGATTTTGGGTGTAGAGATCGGCGGCTCTAAGCTGTGGTTGCGCATAGGCTCCCTCACATTCCAGCCTGGCGAAATTGCAAAGATTCTTGTTGTTATCTTTTTAGCAAGCTACTTGTCAGAGAACCGAGAACTGCTTTCAGCATCCAGTCGAAAGGTTGGTCCTTTCACCATTCCACGTCTGCGCATGTTTGCCCCAATGTTTGTGATGTGGGGCGTCGCGTTGCTCATCGCGGTATTTGAACGTGATTTGGGAAGCGCAGTTCTGTTCTTCACCATCTTTGTAGTGATGCTTTATGTGGCCACTGGGCGCGCTTCGTATGTTGTGGTCTCACTTGCATTGCTCGCTATTGGTGGCGTGTTTTGCTACATGCTTTTCAACCACATTCGCGTGCGTTTCCAGATCTGGCTTGATCCTTTTGCCGATCCCTCCGGTTCCGGCATGCAGATTGTACAGTCACTCTTCTCGCTTGCCGATGGCGGCCTTATTGGCTCCGGTATTGGTAAGGGCATGCCAACACTCATTCCTGTTGTAGAGTCCGACTTCATCTTCTCTGCTATCGGCGAAGAAATGGGTCTTTTGGGTGGAAGCGCCATTTTGATTCTGTTCATGCTGCTCGCAGTCCGCGCGCTTGCCACTGCGGCGCGTGCAAAGTCAGACATGGCTGCCTTCACCACGGTCGGCCTTACCACATCCCTTTCTTTCCAGGCCTTTCTTATCGTTGGTGGCGTTACCAAGCTTCTGCCACTAACTGGCGTTACGCTGCCCTTCATGAGTCAGGGCGGTAGCTCGTTGCTCTCCAGCTTCATTATTGTTGGACTGCTGCTTCGCGCCGGCGATGAGGGCACAGGCAGAGGCGAGCAGTTGTTGGGAACCGGTACCGCAACTGGCGAAGCTGTTCGCGCGCCCGGTGGCTCACGTTTTGCATCTGTGGCTCATGGTAGCCATGTGCGAGGCGGCTTTGGCTTACTCACACCCGAGTCAGGCGTGCTTGGCCGTGTAGCACTTGGCCATCGTCTCACGCGCCTCATTACCTTCTTCACGCTGCTCTTTGCTGTTCTTGTCGCCAATCTCACCTATATCCAGGTGATTCGCGCAGAAGAGTATCAGCAGATGCCTAACAACAATCACACGATTGCTCGCAGCGCCTATATTCAGCGTGGCTCAATCATCACATCTGATGGTGTCAC
>URWR01000145.1 GCA_900551595.1 uncultured Coriobacteriaceae bacterium | reverse complement strand
GGCTGTTGGAGCCGCGAAAGGACGTTTGCCGGTAAGCGCTTGCACAAGGCAGACGGCAAGAGCAAACAAATCGCAACGTTCGTCCACAAGCTCGCCCTGAATTTGTTCGGGAGGCATATACCCGACGGTGCCGCCTCGAGCGTCGCCATAGCCGGTGGCTGAGGCGAGGGTTGCCATGCCGAAATCCCCAATTTTTGGCACGCCCGAGCGATCGATAATGATGTTTGCCGGCTTGATATCGAGGTGAAGCACGCGGTTCTTGTGGGCATATTCAAGTGCAGAAGCAAGGTTGCTTAAGAGGTACGAGCACTCATCGGGTGTGAGCACACCGCCTTCTACACGGGCAAGCAGCTCAGCAAGAGTCAACCCGTCGACATACTCCATCACGAGATAGGCGTATTCGCCATCCCACTCAAAATCATGGACACCAACAATATTGGGATGAGAAAGACGGCTGGCATAACGTGCTTCACTCAAGGCTTCGTCTACGGTGGAGGCGGCAAGATCATCGTCAAGATTGCCAAGAGGCATGCATTTAATGGCAACCCGCCTCTGAAGACGTGTATCCCAACACACTTCTACTGTGCCAAAGCCGCCTGTTCCACGGGTTTCTAGAACACGATATCTGCCTAAAAGCGTTCGCGCCTGCTCTTCAAGCTGTTCCTGGGATATTGGCGATTGACGCACAACTGTATGAGCGCGTGTGCTGTGATGCGTTGCACCTTTTGAAGGGATATGAGAAGAACTGTTCCGCACGGTATCTCCGTTCGATTGAAGTGCGTTATCTCCGATTTACCGCTTGCGAAGATTGCCAAGAGACGCTAAAATTCCCTGTGCACGCGGGCGTGGCGGAATTGGCAGACGCGTACGGTTCAGGTCCGTATGAGGGTTCCCTCATGAAGGTTCAAGTCCTTTCGCCCGCACCATTACAAATGAAGGCCTCAGCGAACGCTGGGGCCTGTTTTGTATAGGTTCACAGTCGTGCAAAACTACTCGTCGTCATCGTCATTGTCATCCCAAAAAGAGAACAGACCGCCCTCATCTTCTTCTGAGACTTCGTGGTCGTAGTACATCTTTTTGCCACGTCGCTCCAAGATAAAGGCAATAATGAGACAGATGACAATGCCGCCCACCAGCAGGCAAACTACGCCCGGCCTGGTTGAGAAAAGCCATGTGAAAAAGTTGTTAATGGCGTCCATAGTTTTGACCCCTCAGCTTGTTTGATTAGCGTGCGTATCGCTTCTGCGCTAGTTTCGCACGGTCACACAAGTATATACTTGACGCGCAGCTAAGCTTGCAACCCTGGCACTGTGGAGATTTTTACAGTGCCCTGAAACTGCGCACTATAGAGCTCCAAGAAAAGGTGGAACGCAATGCTCGACATTAAGTTTGTGCGAGAAAATCCAGATATTGTGGATAAAGCTTGTGAGTCTAGGCAAAACGCTCATTGGGATCGCGAGCGTTTCTTCGAGCTGGATGAAGCTCGTCGCTCTACCATTGCCGAGGTTGAGCAGCTTCAGGCAGAGCGTAATGCCGTGTCCAAGCAAATTGGCCAGCTTATGCGTGAGGGTAAGAAAGAAGAAGCAGAAGCCGCAAAAGCTCGCGTAGCAGCCAATAAGTCTCGTATTGCTGAGTTGGATGATCGTCGTAGCCAAGTAGAGCAAGAGCTCTTTGATTTGGTTGCTGCTATTCCCAACATTCCAGATCCGTCGGTTCCGTACGGCAAAGATGATTCGGACAATCCCGAGGTGCGTCGTTGGGGCACGCCGCGTGAGTTTGATTTCGAAGCAAAAGCGCACTGGGATCTTGGCCCATCAACTGGCATGATCGATTTTGATCGCGGTGTAAAGCTTGCTGGCACGCGTTTTTATCTGCTTGGGGGAATGGGTGCTCGCATGGAGCGTGCGCTCATCAACTTCTTTATTGATATGCATACAAAAGCAGGGTTTAAAGAGTGGTGGCCCCCGGTAATCACAAATCATGACAGTCTGTTTGGTACCGGCCAGCTGCCAAAGTTTGAGGACGATCTCTACCACGTTAACCCTGATCTGTACCTTATTCCTACAGCAGAGGTTATGCTCACCAACATCCATCGCGATGAAGTCTTGGATGGCTCACAGCTGCCGCTTTGGTATACCGCCTTTACGCCGTGCTTCCGTGAAGAAGCCGGTTCTGCAGGCCGTGATACGCGTGGCATTATTCGCGTTCACGAGTTTGACAAGGTCGAGATGGTAAAGTTTGCTCGCCCTGAGGACTCTATGAATCAGCTTGAGAGCATGGTTGCAGAGGCAGAAGCATGTCTTCAGGCACTTGGTCTGCCCTACCATGTTGTGACGCTTTGCACAGGCGACATTGGCTTCTCTGCCCGCAAGTGCTACGACATTGAGGTATGGCTGCCCAGCTATAACGCCTATAAAGAGATCTCTTCCTGCTCTAACTGCTGGGATTTCCAGGCAAGGCGGGCAAATATCCGCTATAAGGACCCCTCTGAGTTTAAGGGCACGCGCTTTGTGCACACGCTGAATGGTTCTGGTTTGGCTGTTGGTCGTACGATGGCTGCCATTATGGAGAACTACCAGAATGCAGACGGATCGATAACGGTGCCAGAGGTGCTTGTTCCGTATATGGGTGGCGTTGAGACCATTCTTCCGGAGAAATAAGCAAAGATTCTTTAAGAGATTTGCTCACAAGTGGCCACGTCAGAGTATTTCTGGCGTGGCCACGTTCGTACTTAAATGAGAGTCTCAGGACAATCAGATAAGCTCGTCTAATTCTTGGGCCTGTTTGCGTGCGTCTTCGTCATCCATTTCGTTGCGAATAAAGAACTCATAGGCATTATCGAAAAAGAGTCGCTTGGCAAGGTAAGCGCCGTAGCGCTCTTCAGCCATCTGGAAAAGATTTTGCATGTGAGTGCAGGGATCAAGCCAGCTGGGTGTATCGCACCCATCATAGTCGCTCCCAAGCGAAATAGTTTTTGATCCGCCGAGATCAAGCCAGTGGTCGATATGAGCGAAGAGTTCTTCTGGCGTGGGGTCTTTCGATGCACTGATAAACCAATCACAGAAATTGAGCCCCACAATACCGCCAGCGTCGCGAATAAATTTAAATTGATCGTCTGTGAGGTTGCGAGGCACATCGCGAATAGCGCGAGAGTTGGAGTGGCTTGCAACAAAGGGATGCCGTGCACATGCGGCTACATCTGCAAAGCCCTCATCGTTGAGATGTGAAACGTCAACAATAATATGGCGGGATTCAAGTTCAGCAATGGCGCGACGGCCGAATGAAGTGAGACCTTGGTGTGTGTCGTGTCCTGAACCCAGGGGATTAGCGGCATTCCAGGTGAGTGTGACCATGCGTACGCCTGCCTGAGCTATAACGTCAAACATATCTTCGCGTGCGGCCAGCAGTTTTCCATTTTCGATGGTGAGAATACCGCAGGTACGACCGCTGGAGAGAATGGACTCGATTTGATTAGCTTCACGCGCAACAGCGAGGAGGTCTGGCGAACGCTTTACGTGCTCTTCTAAGGTTCCTGAGACGATCTTAAAAAAATCTACTGATTGCTCAGGAGTGAGTGTGTCGGGAATAAAGACGGCAAGACACTGGCACCAAGAAAAATCGGACATTGCTTCGAGGGATAAGTGGCCGGGGTTCGTTGCAAAATTTCGTAAGACACCAGGTTCAACAGGTGTCTGTGGGTCTATTTCATATGTGACGCTTCCGCCGTTAAGGTTGCTTGGCAAAAGAGGCCATGCAAGCCGATCAAGCGTATCGGAGTGCAAATCAAAAACGGAAACAGGCATAAAATCTCCTTTCTCTGAAGCGATTATATCGTCATATAGTTCTTAAAAAAGAAAGGAACACATGTTCTATTTGTACTCATAAGGCGCTATAATTGACGTATGATGAGGGAGGTAGCAGTGGACGATACAACTCAATCAAAAAGCACATCTTTACAAACGCCTAGTACGAAAAAACAAGCGCACGAGAAGGCTGCCTTAGAGTTGGAAGAAGAAAAGTGCCAAATAGTTATTCGTCCAAACGGAGGCGAGTCTGTCGCCATCATAGAGAAGACTGAAGGGCCCCTTACACAAGAGGTATATCAAACACCAACACATAAACATGGGGTTGTTATAAGCCTGCAGGTGCTCAGGAAACTGTTTCAGCTGCAAGCAGATGAGTCGATCAGCTTTAGGGTGCTCTCACAAGAAATGCAGCAACAAGAAACGAAACTCGTAGACCTGCTTGATGAGATGGATAAGGCGGATCTGGGCTACTCCTATTTCACTGAATTTGGAAATGATGTTGTTTGGCGTCCGAATAAAAGATAATAAAAAAGCCGGGACAAGCCCGGCCGAAAATTCGTGGTGCGGCGTATAGGATTCGAACCTATGACGTTCTGATTCGTAGTCAGACCCTC
>URWR01000144.1 GCA_900551595.1 uncultured Coriobacteriaceae bacterium | reverse complement strand
CTGCACACGGGAGAGCACTGTCTCCGGAATCTTTTGCGGATCGGTGGTGCACAGCATAAACACTACGTGTGCTGGAGGTTCTTCGAGCGTTTTAAGAAGCGCGTTAAACGCCGCCGGCGTGAGCATATGTACCTCGTCGATGATATAGGCCTTATAGCGGCCCCGCACCGGCGCATACTCCACGTTACTAATAATCTCTTCGCGCACGTTGTCTACGCCCGTGCGGCTTCGTATACATCGGGGTGGTTGCCCGCAGCAATTAAACGACACTCCTCACAGGTGCCATCAGGCAGCTGGCCCGGCCCACATTCGCAGAGAAGAGCCTTGGCAAGCAGGCGTGCCATGGTCGTTTTGCCTGTTCCGCGCGGCCCGCAGAACAGATAGGCATGACTCACCCTATTTTCCAAAACAGCACGCTCAAGTGTAGAAACTACATGCTCCTGCCCCACTACGTCGGCAAACGTTTGTGGACGATACTTGGTATAGAGCGATTCCATCTACGAGCCTCCCCATCGGCACACGCCGATACCGAAAGGGGTGTTCTTCGCTACCCCTCACACGGACGAAAGTAGTATACCCGCGCCCGTAGGCCACAAGCTTCCTCTATGCTTATACATAGGTACTCTCTTCGCGAAACATCCCTATGAAAGGAGCTTCATGACTGACGCGACCCCTCAGGACATACAAATTCATGCAGCAATTGATCTGGGCGCCTCGAGTGGGCGTGTCATTGCAGGTTGGATTGAAGATGGAAAAATCCAACTGCGCGAAATTCATCGTTTTGAGAACATCCAACAGCGCATTGCTGGTCACGATTGTTGGAACCTTGATGAGTTGTTCTCTCAAGCAGTTATAGGCCTGGGAAAAATACCTGAGGTCATGGGTAAGGCACCCACAACCGTTGGTGTGGATACCTGGGGTCTTGATTATGTTCTTCTCGACAATGAGGACAAGCCTTTAGCACCTTCTATTGCACACCGCGATGCACGTACAGAAGGTATGCCTGAGGTCGCCGATTTGCTGCTCGATCCCGCACGCACCTATAGCATTGCCGGCATTCAGCGTATGGCGATAAACACCTCAAACCAGCTTATTGCTCACCTCAAAGAGACTCCCGAGCAGCTTGAACAGGCAGCGACCTTCCTTATGGTTGGTGATTATCTCAACTTCCGTCTTACGGGGATAAAAGCCTGTGAGTACACCAACGCCTCTACCACTGGCTTGCTCGATGCAAAAGCTTGCCAGTGGAGTGATGAAATCATTGCTGCATACGGTTTACCGCGCCATATTTTCCTGGATGTAACCATGCCTGGAGGCATTCTCGGCAACCTACGTCCCGAAATCGCAGAGCAGGTGGGCTATGATGCGCAGGTAGTGCTCACAGCCACTCATGACACCGGATCAGCCTATCTTGCCGTACCCGCTCAGGGTAATGCCGCGTTTCTCTCTTCAGGAACCTGGAGCCTCATGGGCACCGAAAGTCTTGTGCCCGTACTGGGAGACCAGGCCCGCGCCATGAACTTTACTAACGAAGGCGGTTATGAGAAGCGCTATCGCATTCTTAAAAACATTATGGGCTTATGGATGAGCCAGTCGGTACGGCGTGAGGTCAATGGCGTAACCTACGTCAATGGCACGCAAGAGCGTCAGGCCATGTTTGATCACAAGGTTGGCTTTGGGGAGCTTGCCGATCTCGCTCGAGAGGCAGAGCCTTTTGAAGCGGTTGTAAACGTCGATGACGATCGTTTCCTCTCCCCTGCTTCCATGATTGAGGAAATCAAAGCTGCCTGTCGTGATACCAACCAGCCTGTTCCAGAAACAATTGGCCAGGTTATGCGCGTTATTTACCGCAGTCTTCCAGAGAGCTATCGACGCTGCGTTGCAGACCTTGATGAGCTCACAGGAACCGTACATGATTCCATCAACATTGTGGGCGGCGGTTGCCAGGACGACTATCTCAATCAAATGACAGCAAACATCTGCAAGGTTCCTGTTTATGCAGGGCCAGTTGAGGCTACAAGCTTAGGTAATCTTACGGTGCAATTTATTGCTTCTGGTGAGCTTGCTTCACTTGAGGAGGCACGAAGCGTTATTCGCGACTCGTTTGACGTACGCCGTTTTGACCCTCAGGAAGTGTAGTTTTTCTCAATTCCGTGAGTAAGCTGCCAAGGCGCTAGACTAGTACAGTAAAGCTGGGCGTATTGCAGCTCAATGCGCCCACACAACAACCTATCTAGACGAATCTCTTACGGTCCAAATGAAAGGATTTTCATGGCTGGCAAGCACTTCAAGGCGAGTGGACCATCGCCAAGCAAGGCACCTGTCTCGCGCGCACGGCGTCAAGCTCCCACTACAAGCATTCCATACGGCATAAACAGCACAGGCGCCAACCCCTACACTTCTAGCAGCAATACCAACGCCCCTCGTCCGCATAAAGGCAAGCGCATTGCCCTTATCGTTGTAGGAGTCTTGCTTGCGCTCATCGTAGTGTGCGGCGTAAGTGGCTTTATGTTGTATAGCTCGGCACAGCGCGTTATGGCAGACGCACAAATTGTGATGGATACGGGCAGCGGCATGACCGAACGTCTCAAGCAAGGCGATTCTCAGGGTCTTGCGCAAGACGCACAGACAATCGCGGATGCCGCTGGCCGCATGAACGATGAGGTGAGCAGCCCTCTCTGGACAGTCGCTTCGTTTATGCCCGTTGTGGGCGGAGACGTCCGCGCTGCAGTTGAGCTTGTTGGTGTGCTGGACGATGTTTCTTCCGGCGCTATTGTGCCTATAACCAATGACCTTGCCTCCGCAGATATTGGCAAGCTCATTGATAATGGCGCAATTAATGTGAATGCCATCTCGACCCTGGCAACATCTGTATCCAATGCTAGCTCTGTTATTGAGCAGGCTTGTATTGACGTAGAAGCGATTGGTCCCACCAATATTCCGCAGGTAACTGAGCTGGTAAACACCGCTAAAACCGCCTGTTCTTCCATCGATACCGGGATCGATGCCTTTAATAAAATTGCACCCTACTTGCCACAGATGCTCGGTGCAAATGGACAAACCCGCAATTATCTTCTGATGGCAGAGAATAACGTTGAGCTTCGTGCTACCGGTGGCGGCCCCGGCTCTTGGGGCGTTTTAAGCGTTACCGATGGCAAAATGTCGCTTGGACAGTTTGTCTCATCAGGAACGCTTCCCAACGGCGAAACGCTTCCTATTTCCACTGAGGAAGACACCCTCTTCAAAGCGGGAACCAGCTCCCACTTTGGCTCCGTCTCAATTGACTCATTTATGACGCCCGACTTTGTTCGCGCTGCTCAAATGTCGCGCGATATCTGGGCATCCACTTATGGCAACGGCCAGCAGGTGGATGGTGTTATCGCTATTGACCCTGTATTCCTGCAGAGTGTTCTTGCTCTTACGGGAGGCACAACTCTTCCCGACGGAACCCAGGTAAATGGCGATAATGCAGCACAAGTTCTTATGCACGATGTGTATTGGAATTATCCGGTTGATCAGCAGGACGCCATCTTCTCCGCTGTAGCAAGCAGCGCCTTCAGCCAGGTATTTGGCGATATTGGCGGCGCAGACATTACCGGTTTGCTCACCGCTATGCAAGAGGGTATTGAGCAGGGACGCGTACTCATTTGGTTTGCCAACCCCGACGAGGAAGCTGTTGCCGAGAGCTTGGGAGCTTCAGGAGAGCTGCCCACCGATCCGACTATTCCAGTTGCTGGTATTTATCTCAACAACTACAGCTACTCTAAGATCGACTGGTACTTGGACATGCAAACGCAGGTCGGACAACCCGTTGATAACAGCGACGGCTCACGTTCGTACCAGATTACCGTTACGCTTTCTAACACCATGACAGCGGAGGAGGAAGCCACGGCTCCTCAGTACGTTTCTGGTTATGCCACTGCAAAGCGCTCTGTTGGCGACATGGTATTCCGCCTGTATTTGTACGCTCCTGCTGGCGGATCCATCTCTGGTCAGAGCATTTCAGGCGGAGATCTTTCACTTCAAGATGCCTCTCACAATGGCCTGCAAGTAAGCTTTGGTCAGCTTCGTCTGCTTCCGGGTGAGACTTGCACGGTAACGTACACCGTTACCACCTCCCCAGAAGCTGCCGGTGCAGACCTGGCCCTCCGTGTAACACCGACTGCTCAAAACAACGGCAGCAATGGTGCAAGCCCAGTTGCTACAACGGCGTAGAAAACAGCACGAAAGTACATACAATCACCTGTTGCAAAAGGGCGCATCCAATGGATGCGCCCTTTTCACTAAATAAATTTGTAATCGTTTTATATCTAACAATAAACTGCACGTAAACAGCGGGATATATTCACTTTCTTAAAGCCTTAATTGCTTGCCCACTGCTTTAATTACATGTTTAACGGAAGCCGGAAAGAGCTTACCTG
>URWR01000143.1 GCA_900551595.1 uncultured Coriobacteriaceae bacterium | reverse complement strand
ATGCCATTTTTACGCTGAATGGAGCCAATGGCACGGAACGTATCGAGCACCTCACGGGTCATGGGATCAAGTTCGCCGTGCTCGCCCCATCGCCCATGTTCGCGAATATCGGCTAAGGCACGCTCATGAACAACGGAATGCTGACGGAACTCCATCTCGACGAGATGGAAGCCAAAGGTCTGTGCCTGCCAAATGAGCTTTTGGACAGGACCATAAGCTGTGCGGACGGCACCAGCCTTTGCGAGTGAGCGCTGCACAACACGAAGGTCCTCAATATACTCATCAGCGTTGCGATACATCACGTCGGCAACGCGCGTAACGGTTGCTTCCAGGCGATTTGCAATAACGAGCATAACAGCACGATGACGCTCACTTGCAGAGATGCCTGCTGCACGATTGGTTAGCGTCTCGCTCATCTCAACCTGATGATTCCAGAGGTTTACCAACTCGTCAGACGGTTTGGTGTACTGAGCATCGAGCGTAAGGTTACGACCAGTAGTGCGTGTGCGCTCCGCCAATGCCTTCAGAACGTGGACACGATATTTCTCAGCAACTTGCCGTGATACTCGTGCGGTTACGTTGGGATTACCATCGCGATCGGAGCCAATCCATGAACCCGGATGGAAAAACGCCGGGCACATGGGCGGCACACAGCCGGCCTTATCACCCTGCTCCCAATCGTCAAAACGACGGTATACCTCAGGCACCATATCGAAGAGAGTGTTATCAAAAATATCAATAACGGTCTCTGCTTCTTCAACAGGAGTAGGACGCTTCAAGGCAATCGGAGAAGTGCGGAACATCGCGTCAATCTCCTGCAACATACAGCGCTCATTCTCGGCCAGCGAAGCACCACCCAGGCGCGAACGCTCTTCGAGCAAATCTGATATGCGACGAATCTTGCCTTCAACCGCTTTACGGCGCGCCTCCGTAGGATGAGCAGTAAAGACAGGGCGGAACTCCAAACGATTGAGCAAGGCAATTGCTTTGCCACGCCCGCACTCGTCAACCAAGCGATGATAGGCCACGGTCAGATCGTTAATAGGATCTTCAGGCTGATCGGTTGGCACGGTTGCCTCTCGATCGCGCAACGAAGTAACGCGATAGTTTTCTTCGCAAATATTGGCGAGATGGAAATAAACCGTAAAAGCACGCATCAGAATGGTGGCGCGCTCCACAGGCAAAGAATCGATAATACGTACCGCATCAGAAAATGCTTCACGTTCATCGTCTGTCTCGGCAGCATCTTCAGAATTTGCACGAATTGCATCGGCGAGCAACTCATCGAAGATCGATAACAACTCTGCGTCATATTCGTTTAATACTTTACGAACGAGTCGCAAAAACAGCAGCATATTGTCCTGAAGCTCTTCTGGAACTGCCAGAGTTAGCGCTTCTTCGGTAGCTGCAGCCGACGACAGGGAGTGCTCAGACAGAGAACTTACAGAGGGTTCTGACACAGTGCCTCCTTATGCGTCAACCCGCAAAGCGGGTGTACTCAACTGATATCACCATACCCCGGATGACACTAACGAAATAGATGATACCGTTTGCCGAAATATAAAATTCATTCTAGCGGAATTTAACAAGGCGACGTTTTTATCATCACGCCCCCGCATGCCACGCGATTGCCCAGGTAAACAACGGCAGATTGGCCTGGCGTAGGAGCACGAACGGCAGATTCAAAGCGCACTTCAAAAGTTGAAGCGCCTGTTCGTACTATGGATGCTTTATGACGGAATCCGTGGTAGCACGTAACCACTTCTCCCTGAAACGACTCTTCAGGACACCCGGGAGCAAACACAGCATTGTCAACCGTCACGCGCCTGACCATAAGTTGCTCTTCATCACCCACGTATACGGTATTTGTTGCTGTGTCCTTGCCGACGACGTACACCCTTTTCCCTACAGAAACACCGAGACCCTTGCGCTGGCCCAGCGTAAAACGCTCGTGACCCATATGCCACCCCAGGCAGGTTCCATCCGTCGAAAGAATTTGTCCTTTATGAGGGCCAATTTTGGTGTTGCGCTCAACAAAGGCGGTGTAGTTGCCGTCGGGCACAAAACAAATGTCCTGACTATCGCTTTTATGCGCACTGGTAAGACCTGCTTGTTCTGCTATTGTGCGCACCCATGTTTTGTCAGGCGCCTCTCCTAGAGGTAAGACCAGATGCTCCAGCACCTCTTCGGGGACCGGATAGAGCACATAGCTCTGATCTTTTTCAACATCATCGGCCTCCACTATCCACGGGCGACCTTGGCTATCTCGCTCTATCCTGGCGTAATGTCCTGTTGCAATAGCGTCACAACCAAGCTCCTGGGCAACCTCCCAGAGCAGTCCAAACTTCACCAAACGGTTGCATACAACACAAGGGTTAGGCGTAAGACCGTTGACATAATCATTTACGAAAGGCGCAACCACGCGTCTTTCAAACGCATGACGCGCATCTATCACGCGATGCTCAATTCCCAGCGAACGACAAATTGAACGCGCATCTGCAACATCGGAAGGCTCGGGCACAGGAGCAAGCGGATGAGGAACCATGGGATCGGCAATGCTCCAGTCTTTATCATCCGCCGATAAAACCTCGGCAGATGGTAGCGAGCCCGTTGCTACAACATCCTCGGCCAGTAGCATGGTTGCACCGATGCACTCATACCCCTGACGCGCAAGCAAAAGAGCGGTAACTCCGGAGTCGACGCCTCCGCTCATGGCGATAAGAACACGCATCTCTACACCTCCTCGCACATTTCAAGTGTAAGTGTGCCAAGCGGAGCCTGCAGAGGATCTGCATCAAACACAGCCCTGCCTAAGCTTCCACACACGATTGGCATCGATGGAGGCAAATGTCCCAAATCGCTATCGAGAATAACGGGCACGTGGATACCAGCTTCAGAAAGTCCATCCAGAATGGCGCGTTGTTGGGTAAGGCCCATTTCCTCATCATCTATGCGCAGCGGTCTCCCAAAAATAAATCCTCGCGCCTGAGAAAACCACCCTGCTGCTGCCAATTGGCAAATGGCGCGACGTACTGAAAACGGACCAAGATCGCATGACTCAAGGAACCAGATAACGCCTTCAGATTGATAGCGCTCATTAAACTTCTGAGCACCATCAAGTGGTGTTCCACAAAGGTTAGCAAGCACATCGAGGCAGCCGCCTATCAACCGACCGTTTAGCGTAAGATGCTCTGCCGGCTCAAATGCATCTCTTACCACGTGCCATGCTGTTGTTCGAGGTTTCTCAGTCGTGTTGTAGGGAGCAAGTGGATGCTCTTCGTCTTTTAGAGCAACCAATTGCCAGGACTCATAACTCCCCACAGTAGGAGCAAGGTCATTTTTCTTACGCGGATCCTTACCGCAGATAAGATCCCATGCATCATGGAGTGCCGGATGCCATGGCTCCATGCCAAAAGCAGGTGCACAGGGACCATAAATGCTTGCACTATCACAAAGACATGCAAGTGGAAACGTTAGATTCGTATTATCCGAGTACCCCATAAACCACTTGGGTGAAGCCGCTGCAAGCGCAGTAATATCAAGACGTTGCGCAACTTCACACATGAGCTCTCCTCCCCCACAGGAAAGCACAACATCGGAGGTGGGATCGAGCATTGCTTGCATCAGCTCATCAGCACAACGAGCCGGAGAACTTGAGATACCAATACCATCGTCGGAGCGTACGCATGGCCATTCTCGCACGGTATAACCAGCTTCTCTCCAGCGGCGTTCGGCATTGGCAAGAGCTGAACGATACGGCTCAGTCATGGCGCCAAACGCCGGAGCAACTATGTCTATTACACCGCCGGGAGCTAAAGGCTTGGGGTATCTCATATAACCTCTTCGCAACGATCCTTCAAATTCCTGAAAACATCTTTCTCGTCTAGAAAAGCAAATAAATTTGCCTATTATGATAGGTACTTTGGTAATTGTTCCCATATGCTGTAAGCGTGTGGGAAAGCTGACATTGTCAGCACAATATACACAAGGAGGAAGTAAGTGGCTGTCAATCGTTTCGTACTGAACAACATTTCTTATCACGGTGCCGGCGCCATCAAGGAGATCCCGGGAGAGATTACTCGCCGTGGCTACAAGAAGGCTTTTGTTTGCTCCGACCCCGACCTCGTAAAGTTTGGTGTTACTTCCAAGGTTACCGACCTGCTCGATGAGGCTGGCATTGCATGGAGCCTGTATTCTGAGATCAAGCCGAACCCCACCATCCAGAACGTCAAGGACGGCGTCGCCGCTTACAAGGAGTCCGGTGCAGATATGATCGTCACCATCGGTGGCGGCTCTTCTATGGACACCGCTAAGGGCATCGGCATTATCGTTGCCAACCCTGAGTTCGAGGATGTTGTTTCCCTCGAGGGTGTTGCCGACACCAAGAATCACGCAGTCTTCACCATCGCTGTTCCCACCACCGCTGGTACT
>URWR01000142.1 GCA_900551595.1 uncultured Coriobacteriaceae bacterium | reverse complement strand
AATTTCCTACCAGCCAAAATCTTCCATTGGGGAGAACGGCACATCAATCGTGACCTGGCGCTGCCATATAACTAGCTTGGTATCTTCTTGGCGTACTACGAGGTAGTAGACGTTTTTCACGGTAAAGTTTGAACCGGGTTTGAGCTCTACATGAGCAACCAGCTCTCGCTCTGTAGGATCAGTCGCTCGCTTATCGGCAACTATGCACACGACTTCACTTACCGGCTCAAGATCTTTGTCGGCGATAAACACTTCATAGGTGTATGGAAGCTTTTTGCCTCCAACAGCCTCGGTCTGCAGCAAACGCAGTTTGAAAAGTGTGTTTGAAATAACACTTGGCGGATCAATAGGTTCAAGCATGACAGGCTCTGCTTCAACAAAGGCGGCACTCCCCTTGCGCAAATTCTTGAAGCGCACAACCGGCACGCAAACTTCCTGCAAAGAAATTCCGCCGTGTACATAATTCTCACCCATACCCGAACGACGAATCCGCTCGCATCCACAGGGAGTAAAACCGGAAAGACTGCTTCCACCCATCGGCTGAAGTGAGACCTTCGCAAGCTCATTGAAGCTCATACCAGCTTCTGTAAGAACATAGCGTCTGGAAACCTTACAAACTCGAGCATCTGAAGTATCAAGAGAGATATATGCAAGTTCATGCAGCGGTCCACGTGTATACAAAAACCCGTGATCTGCCGTAATAAACACCTGAGATATACGCAGCTGACGTGTAATAACTTCAACTAGACCGCTGAGCTCTTCCACTGCTCTTTCACACGCATCAAAAACGGTTGCCTCAGTCTTGGCGTCGTCCCCACAAGCATCAATAGCATTGTGGTAGATATACAGCACAGTCGCATCGCCCATATATGCAAGACGCTCATCGCGCTTCATGGCAATAAAGTTGGCATAGCGCACAGCTCGAGCCTTGGGGTACTGCTCCTGCAGCACCGCTTCACGATCTTGCAAATTTGCTGTTGGAAAACTGTTAGCTGTTATTTTGAGTCCATCATCACCACAGGTAAGCTCAAGCTTGCCATGCGGAAGCACCCCTGCCATACCCGTAGTGGTAATTGAAGGGAAAGGAGCTTGCATACTCTCGAGTGTAACTTGTCCTTGGGTAGTTCGCTCCAAAAGTTCCGCTAGCTCAGAAGCAACTTCAAAGCGCAAGGCATCAGAGATGATAACAACCACCTTGCCTGCCGCCGTAGCCCCATCAACATAAGAAGCAGTAAAGTCTGTTAACCGTGGGATTTCTTGTGCAGCGCCACTTTCTGCATACTCGGCAGCTGTTAGATCAAACCACTTGGTATTAAGTTCCGTAAGGAACCAATTCTTATAGAGATTTTCAACGGCATCTGCTGCTGCTTTGAGTTCGTCATCGAGTTCAGCTATGGGCTTGGGCAAACATGCCTGGTAGGCCACATCAAATGCCCGATATGCAGCATCCACCTGGTAGAGCTCAGCTGTATAGGCATCCCACAGCTCCTTTGGAGCAACCTGATGGAATCCATCCGCATGAGCACGATTGAGGTTTTCAAGCATGCCAGCTGCATTAAGCGCCTGATAATACCCTTTCACATCATCAAACCACAGCATGGTACGACGACGGTCCCATGCTTCTTCAATCTTCTGTGCAGCTGATGATCCAGAGGCCACAGTGCGAAGGAGCATCTGAGCAATACAAACCCCAATGCAGGGGAATACATCGCTGTTCATAAGGACATCAATACTGAGAGCAGCAAATCGTTGCGGAAGCCGATAGTGGCTCTCGATATCCTCTGCTGCCTGCAAAAGCACATCTTTTTCTGGCGATGCCGCCCATGCACGCACCACAGCATGACATGTCTGGGTACACGCCGGCGCAATATGATCCTCAAGTCCTTTGAGATTCTCCACGCCTAAGGTGGCAGCAAGAGCTGTAAAAAGGATGTGTTCCACGAGTGCGTGGGTATCTTGCAAAGATCCTTCGTACCCCAGGCAGCTTTGAACAAGTCTTTCAAACGCAGGAAGTGCTCCCGCTTTTTCAAGCGCAGATAGTACTTCCGGCTGTGCAACAGTATCCTGCTCCTCTGATGCCTCTTCGTCAGAGACCGCATCGACATACTCAGCGTATGCTTTGCTCACATATACTGTAAGTATGTCTTCAATCTGCAGAGAACCGCATCTCAAGACAGATGCTATAACCGCAAGATGCAATTCCGCAGGCGTTTTGAACGTCGAGCTCAAAGCGCGCACGCGTTTCATATTCATCTTTTTAGAGAAAAATGTGCGATAGCCCGTAAGTGCCTGACGCATTTCAGCTGTATCCACACAACCAAGTTCTTCTAACTGCAAACTCACCAGATCCGCTTGAAAATGGCGACCCCATAACACGGCGTCTGCAAACCAGTCGCCATGAATATCGCTCGCAACGCGCTGGCGATACAGCACTGCTTTATCTCCAGCGCTCAGCTCATTTACACGACGCTTGGTAGCGAACCGCGTGCTTTCTTCATCACAAAGGAACTCTACGCCCTCTGGCACAAGCTCTTCTGCCTGATGAGCAAACTCCCCCATCGGGTCATCCCAAACCACAAGCTGTGGAACATTTGCACTGCCAAGCTCTCCTGTATTCTCTTCAAATAGCTGCGCCAATCGTGCGCTTACATCAAGCTGCTGCATTGCTTATATCCATCCGTTACTTGATCTTTGCCAGTACGTCCTGAAGCTTGGCGTAGTTCACTTTCACGCCATCGTCCAAATCAAGAGGAATCATCTGGTCTGCCAGGTGATGGAGCTTTTCTTCAAATGTTTGCAGTTCAGCAACCTGGTCCGAAAGTGTCTTAAGCTCACGCGTTATACGGGCATGAGCTGCACCAGAAGTTGTACTTTCCTCTTCACGCAACCGCTCAATTTGCCCTCTATAACGATCCTGCTGCACATGTACGTAATCTGTACGAACACGCGCTAGCAAATCGGGTGTATAGCGATGTGTATAGATAAGTGCTTTGAACGCGTTTTTCTTACCTGAATCTATAAGCCAATAAATGGGACGCTTATTGTACGTCTGGCAGTGGTCGGCAAAGAAGTCCTTAAGGAAATAGTGGCGAATTACCTCTTTTGGTGTACCCGTTATATCTTTTGACGGGCGTTTTCCCTCTGCCTTTGCACGCGCTACTACATCGCCATAGAGAGCATCGGAAATGTAGTGCAAGTTCTCTTCAAGTGTCTCTTCACCGTAGGCAGTACTTACAAACTGCACGAACTTATCCACGATATCGTCTGGAAAGAACTCATCATCGGTAATGGGAAGAATACCGTCCTCGTCGGGCATATAGGTGGGGTTGGGTACCTGAGCGAGATATTCCTTGATACTATCACCTTGGTTTGCAAGTACCAACCCATCCACATCGAGCGAGTAACGACCGAACATGCAGCCTACGGCGTAGCTCACCAGCGAGCGTACTTCGTCCTGGCGGGTACGCACGTAGCGGTTGCCCTTGAAGGACTCCGGTACCTCCGTGGCAACGTCGAAGATACGCGTCACCGAGACGTACTTGTCCTCCACCTCGATGGGAACCTCTCCCACCATGTTGTAAATCTCCGCGAAGATGCGGTTGAGCTCTTCCTCGTTGGCCTTGAGCTGGTCGAACCGCTCGTTGACTTCGGCTTTGTGGGCTTCGTATTTATCGCGTATGAGCGTTGCCATGCTACGCCGCCTTTCCGTATGCTGCATATGTGCTCGCATTTGCTAAATAAGGAGCACTGCTGTGTTTTTGAGTGATTGATTCACTGCCCTGGCATGTGATATAAGGAAAATGGTCGTCTCGCGTGAGGGGGCTATCAAGGGCCGGAGGGTTCCCTCCGGCATATGCAACAGGCTCTAGAGCAATTGCTTTCACCCAATTGAATCTTTGGCCTGTGTTCAATTTAATTTGGGTTTCCACGCATAGAGATTCGCCAGAAGCCGGGAGATTCCTCCGGCGTTTCTCTACTTTCATAAAAATACGAACATATGTTTGTTGTTGCAGTTTACAGTGAATCAAATATAGACGGGTGAGGGGTATAAGCCGGGGGAGCCGGCAGCGCCGCCTCCCTTGAGAGGAGGTGATCTGTCTATGGATTGGTTGAACAGTCTCCTGAGTTTGGCGGCGCTCGTCGTTAAGCTCTTGAACGAAACAGTCGATTTCATATCCAAGGCTCAAGGCTTCGTTTGCAAGCATGGGTCTAAAGGCCGCCGCTAAGCGGTAGGCGGCCCCGACGCTAATGTAGCGGCGCTGCCTGGGATTGCAGTCGCAGGCAGCCGCTGGCTTTATTATACCCAATTCGGCACGAGAGTCCCTGACTATGAACACATATTCCGAGGGACAATGCACATATGCGTAAGCGACACAGGAGCGGTTTGAAGACATGTGGCGGGCTGTATTTACGGCATAGAACACAGAGCATGTGAGTACTTCCGATACGAAGGGGATTGGTTTA
>URWR01000141.1 GCA_900551595.1 uncultured Coriobacteriaceae bacterium | reverse complement strand
GGTCAGAAGCCGCGCCGGAGACTCCCACCTCGGCCATGTGTTCACCGGCGACCCGGAGTCGCCCAACGGTGTGCGCTACTGCATCAACAGCGCGGCCCTGCGCTTCGTCCCCTATGAAAAAATGGAGGCCGAGGGCTACGGATACCTGCTGTACCTGTTTGAAAAATAGGACGCAAACGGTCGGCAGTTCTCATGCAAGGAACTAATTCAAACTTATTGCTGTTAGCCGATGGATTCAGGTGTGCCAAAGCATTGCAGGGCTGGAAGTATTCAGCTTCGGCTTCGGCAAAAGATATGTAAAACAGAGGAGCGCCCGTATCAGCATTTATGCTGGCACGGGCGCAAATCATTTAAGGCATGCTTTACACTCCCGTTGTCGAAAGCAAAACACCTCTTCAGGCTGTCTCGGGTGTCTGTTTCCCGCTCTTTGCATATTGCGCGCGTGAGCGGCCACAGATGCGCTGCTCAGCGGCCGGATTGCGCTCTTCTGACGCTTTTCTGTTTCTATCGCATTTCCGTATCCCCTCTCGTGTATAGTTGAGGCAATTCTGTGGCATACTATTGGTTTTACCTTTTTGGCATCTTCTGATTCAGGCTTATTATTTTATCGTCAGCTTTGTCGGCGGCACCCTTCCCGGAATCGTATCGACGTCGCAGAAGGAATGGGCCTCCCTGGTCGCCGAGGCGGAAGCTCCCGCCTCTGTTCTGGACTTCGCAGATGCGTCTATCTGCGTTCAGTTCTACTCGAAATCGACCGGTCACTTTGAGCACAGCTACGTGCAGCCCATCTACTTAGAGCGCCTTGAGCTCGATGCCGAGGAAGAAGCGGAGCTTCGCAAGGCTTATAGCCAGGAGCGTTGTAAGCGTCCAGTGTAGCGGCGGATTGAAGGTTACCCGCGAAAATGAGAGAATATAATGAAAGAAAGCCATGCGTAAAACTGACGCAAGTAAAACCGAGAGATTCGTCAGTTATAGAAAACAGGAGACAAAAAAGCTGCTCTTCGGTGGGATACAGCATGCCACATGCCACATACCACATCTCAGCCAAAATGTCTCGCAACAGGGGATACGAGATTGCAGCGGAAACAGGAAAAAAGGAGCTGGCATCCAGCTCCTTTTCACTATGTGTTTTTCAGATGCAGAATGCGGCATAAAGAGGCACGATTTTCTTATTGCCATCACAGCCAAAGTTTTTGGCAGAGAGCTTGATAGCATAGGCCGGCTTGTAGGTATCCATGTAGACCTTTAAGCTCTTTGCCTTGGTATTATCGGCGGATTTAACCTCAACGGGAATGAGCTGCCCATCGCGCTGGATGACGAAGTCTATCTCAGCCCCGCGCTCCGACTCCCAGTAGTAGGTACGGTAGCCGTTGATGGAGAGCTGCATGTTGACATAGTTCTCAGCCATGCCACCCTTGAAGTCGTCGAGCTCGTCGACCATATAGAGGACATCATTGGCGGCTAAATCCTTCTTGGCGCACAGAAGGCCAAGGTCAGACACGTAGATTTTGAACGCATCTATATCGCGGTAGTTTTCGAGCGGCTTTTTGACCTGCTCGACCTTGTAGACCTGAGAGACGATACCAGACAGGCACAGCCACTCAATCGCATTCTCGAACTCGGAAGCACGCCCGCCTTTCTTAATCAATTTGTACTGGAAACGCGTGTTCTTCTTCGAGAGCTGAACAGTGATGTTGTCGTAGGCAAGCCTGGTTTTCTTGATTTCGTTCAGGTTGTTGTACTTGCTCATGTCGTTGAGGTAACTCGCAAGAATCGTATCCTGCGTATGACGGACAAGGATATAGTCCCTGGTCTCCACGAACTGCATCACACACTCCGGCATGCCGCCGACCACGAGATACTGGCGATAGAGCTGCATCGCTGCATCGTGCAGTGCAGACGGCAGCGGCGCATTGGTATTGAAGCTCTCTTTTATCTGCGCGACTAAGTCATCCTCTCCGAGCGCCAGCATGAACTCCTCCATGTCCATAGGGTAGAGCGTCTTCATGTCGACTTTGCCGACGGGGAAGGAGAACTTCGCCCTGTTGACCGCGACACCCAGCAGGCTGCCTGCAACGATGATGTGATACTCTGGCGCGTCCTCACAGAAGTATTTGAGAGAGGTCAGAGCTCTTTCGCAGAGCTGCACCTCATCGAAGACTATCAGGGTCTTCTCCTTGACGATGGTCTGACCTGCGATGTGGGACAAAATTGGAATCAGATAATCGGGGCTGATGTCTTCCTCAAAAGTCTCGTTCAGCTTGGGATTGGTCTCAAAATTGAAATAGGCGACGTTTTCGTAGTGTGTGCGCCCGAACTCCAAGATGGAGTACGTCTTACCGACCTGTCTTGCACCCTGCAAAATAAGGGGCTTGCGGTGCTCGTCCTCTTTCCACACTTCCAGGAAGCTAATGATTTTTCTATACATAATGCAACCTCCTTAAAGGTTCTGAGCGTAGTTTAACAGATATTCGCGCAAAAATCAATCGAATTTAATTGAATATCGCATCAAATAACGCGAAAGAATTATTGGAAATTACATAATTCGACACGAATGCTTTGGGCGGTCCGTGCGGAGAAACTAAATATCATATCACTGCCTGATAGAAAATCGGCATCGTCGGGGATACGAAACTGCGACAGGAGAAAACGGCTCTTCTGGTGCGTGCCCGACGCATAACACATCTCCTTCCAAAAGTCACAAGAGAGGGGATACGAAACTGCAGCAACGCAAAAATCGGAAGCAAAATCGTCAAAGAGAACCCCAAAAGTATATCACAGGGTATCCGGAAAGGCGCTGCGCGGGGGATACCAGCTTGCAGCAGACAAAGAAAAAGAGCGACATCCGTTTCTGGATGTCGCTCTGCCTATTACTGACGGGGCACTGGTATCTGCCTGCGGGTCTCTGCACAGTCTCGCAAATAGAGGTTAGCCCGCTATGCTCCTGCACATACTCTTTGATCTGCGGATACGTTGCGCCTTTTTGGAATCCGGACATATCCATATTCTCCAATGAGAACTCCACACGCACCTTTTTCGAGTCGATTTCTCCCTTGGAAAGAAGGACAACCGTCTCAAAGAAGCTGGTCAGATCATCTCCCGTGGGATCAGGCGCAATATAGTCAAAGCCAATATCCGTGACGAATAGAGTGGTGATCTGGAAAATCATGTCCTCTTGCGCACATGAAGAAAGGAGAATTTCAAATTGGAAAGCAAAAGCTTGATGCAGCAGTACGCCGAAAGGAAACTGACTGAAACCATGTCTTTTATCGCGGAAAAACGCAGGGACAGACTCTCTGCCGCGAGAGTAACGTGGAGCAAGTTGGCAAAAGATAAGACTCTGACGGCGGCTGTGGCAACACAAGTGCTCATGGCGAATCAAGACTGCGTCGCGTTCCTGCCAAAAGAAAAGCTGAGCGAAGAAATCTGCGAAACTGTTCTGGAGATGTCGCCACTATCCATCTCTTTTATCCCAGAAGAGATGAGAACCGAGCAGATGAGCTACACAGCTCTCAACGCCTACAAAAAGTATGCGAAGACGGATAGGACAAGTGGAGTTTGGCAAATCGTCGAAATCCTGTCTGCCGGTGTGCAGACCGAGAATATCTGCTTGCTTGCGGCAAAGCAGACTCGGATTTTTGGCGTACAAATGGCACTTGCCTGTGGCCTTCTCGGTGTTTGCAAATATAGAACAGACACCGGCTCCCTTGCTGTGCCGCTATGAAATTTCTCCTTGCGCTTACTGTAACAGCAGGAGGCTGAAGACGAGCGTGAAGAGCGCGACCGTTTCGATGATGCCGATGACGATGAAGAAGTTCGCCGTACCCTTGCCGGTCTCGCCGAGCGCGTCGGCGCTCGCCGCGGCAACCTTGCCCTGGAAGAACGCGGACAGGCCGATGGCGAGACCCGCGAAGATGCCCGTAAACATGGCGAGCGCGGGATCGGCGCCGGAGGCCACGGCGCTGCGGATGAAGTTCATCAGCAGGAAGCCGTAGATGGTCTGCGTCAGGGGCGCGCCGGAGAAGGCGACCATGATGAAGGGAGCGGGCTTGCCGTTCGCGTAGCACTTCTTCCATGCGCCGACGCTCGCCTGCGCCGCGAAGCCCGCGCCGAACGCGCTGCCCATGGCGGACAGGCCCAGCGCACACGCCATACCAATAAATTCAATGCTCATAATACGTTTCTCCTCTTTTTGATTATTTTCTGATCTTATCCAGTTTTTTGAACGGTGCGTAGGCGGTGCCGGTCCACTCCATGCCAAGCTGACCGGAGAATTCCAGCAGATTCAATCGCACGCCATGGACCACCACGGACAGCGGGCCCATCACGATGTTCAGCCCGTGACCGACGAGCATGATGAGGATGCCGACGACGACCAGCGGCCCCTTGAAGCCGAGCGCCATGTTGTTAAAGCTCTGCGCGATAGCGAGCGACGCCATGCCGACGGCAAACAGTCGGATGTAGCTCATGATGTTGCCGAAGGCACTGATGGTGTTGAGGAACACTGTGAAGGCGTTGCCAAGG
>URWR01000140.1 GCA_900551595.1 uncultured Coriobacteriaceae bacterium | reverse complement strand
CTTGACCCCCAGTCAAGTGCGCTACCAAACTGCGCCACCACCCGTTGGGGCAATGCCCGAACGAATTAGAATCATACTCTGCTCTTGAAAAAGAAGCAAGAGAAATCTTTGCTCGCTTGCCGAGATTCTAGAATCCAAACTCTTTGCGTGTCTGGCGGATGCCTATGCGCTTTTCGGCAGCTTCCCAAGCGAGTCGTTCTTTTTCATTCGTAAGGGCGAGTCCAAACTGTACCTCTTGTGGTACGCCTTCGCTGTTAACATGTACTTCTGTAAGGTATGCGGTATTGATAATGGCACGCTCGCCAGAGGATGGATCCTCAACGTAAGAGATCACTTGAATCTCTAATGAGCTATGTCCCACATGAGTAACACACGCCTCAATGACAACAATATCGTTGAGTTTAGCGGGATGCTTAAACTGCAAGGTATCAACGCATGCTGTAGTTACCGAACCGCCACAGTGACGACGTGCAGCTATGCCTGCTGTCTCGTCAATCCATTCCATCAAGCGTCCGCCAAAAAGGCGATTCTCACCATTTACATCTGGATGGGTCACAATGCGTACTGATTCGGTGTACGAATCAGCTACTCGTTTACAGGGACGTCCATCTTGTGTGCCATAAGAGATGGGCTGCAGAGAAGTATCTGAGGAGTTATCCATCGTAGCTCTCCAATTGTTCATCTAAAGCAAGCCATTCATCTTCCAAGCTGCTTATTTGTTGTTCGGTTTGAGCAAGTTGTTCTGTTAGTTGTTGGAGTGTTGCAAAATCACTGGGATCACATGTCTGCATTTCTTTGCGAATGCGATCGGGTTCACCATCTAGTTTTTGCAATTTTCGCCCTATGGCATCATGCTTGCGCTTAATTTCACGCCGCTCAGCACCAGCGGGTTTGTTATTTTGCTTATGCGGAGCAGGTGCGCATGCTTTCTTTTTTGCCTGTGTAGCTTGTTCGTCCAACAGTTTGAGATACTCATCCACACCGCCAGGAACATGACGCACTTCCCCATCAATCAGGGCGTATTGATCGTCGGTAACGCGTTCCATTAGATGGCGGTCGTGAGTTACTACCAACAGTGTTCCAGGCCAGGTGTCGAGCAGGTCTTCTAAAACAGCCAACATGTCGGTGTCCAGATCATTGCCCGGCTCGTCCAAGACAAGTACATTTGGCTCGTCAAGCAGAACACACATAATTGCTAAGCGTCTACGTTGACCTCCTGAGAGATCTTTGACATAGCTCATGAGCTCGCGTGTTTCAAAACCCAGTCGCTCAAGCAGACGCTCTGGAGAGTAGCTCTTGCCATCAATGAAGTAATTTTTGCGATATTGTGCAAGTATTTCGTTTACTCGCCAGTCCATACGTTCAGAAAGAACAGCTAAATCTTGCGTGAGAAAACCAAAGCGCACGCTTGCGCCTACCTTAACTGCCCCAGACGTGGGAGCAAGACCGCCGGTCATAACTTTGAGCAAGGTTGTTTTTCCAACGCCATTTTCACCAAGTATTCCATAGCGATCACCGGGACCAATAAGCCAGTCGAGATGAGAAAAGACTGGCTTTTGATTCTGGGAATAGGAAAAAGAAGCGTCGTGCATTTCGATAACTTGCTTGCCGAGGCGTGCGACAGCAAGGCGTTTGAGCTCAAGAGGGTTTCTCAGTGGAGGATCATTCGCAATGAGGTCCATCGCTGCTTCAATACGAAAACGAGGCTTTGAGGTACGAGCTTTAGCGCCATGAGCAAGCCAATTCAGTTCCTTGCGCAGCATGTTTTGACGGCGTTCCTCTGCTACAGCTGCCTGTCGTTCGCGCTCAACTCGCTGCTGGATATAGGCTGAATAGCCGCCTTCAAAAGGCTCAACTACCCCATCATGCACTTCCCACATCGATTCGCATACCTCATCGAGAAACCATCGGTCGTGGGTGATAACCACCAGGGCGCCCGTGTCACTGCTCCAGCGATTCTTAAGGTGGTGAGCAAGCCAAGAAATTGCATGCATATCTAAGTGGTTGGTTGGCTCGTCCATAAGGAGTACGTCCCACGTACCAATGAGTACGCGTGCGAGATCTACACGACGCCTTTGTCCGCCAGACAATTCGCCAACAAGGCTTTCGAGAGAAACATCGGAAAGCAACTCAGCCATAATGGCGCGGATCCGTGCATCTGAAGCCCAGAGATATTCCTCTGTGTCGCCAACGACGTTTTGGCGTACCGTTGCTTTTTCGTCGAGGGTATCTGATTGTCCAAGATAGCCAACAGAAATGCCGTTTCGCCACGTTACCGTTCCCGAGTCGGGCTCAAGTTGGTGGTCTAGAAGCTCTAGTAGCGTTGATTTGCCATCGCCATTTCGTCCTACAACACCAATACGGCTTCCTTCGTATACACCAACTGTTTGATCGACAAGAACTTGCTTGCCAGGCCATTCCATCGAAATCTGTTCGCAACCAATGAGAATACCCATCAAATACCCTTACTGCAAAAAAGAAGATTCATGAGCGGCAGCGCGCAAGAAGGCAATTTCTTGTGCGTAGCCATCAAGATCGTTTGGTGTTTCTAACACCATGGGAAGCTTACAAAGTCGCTCGTCACAAACGATTTGTTCAAACAAGCCTAAACCAAGCGTACCCTTCCCGAGACATTCATGGCGATCTTTATGTGCACCAACTGGATTTTTGGAGTCATTGAGATGTAAAGCACAGAGACGGTCGAGTCCAATTACGCGATCAAACTCTTCTAGAACACCATCTAAGTCATGTGCTATATCGTAGCCGGCATCGTTTACATGACAGGTGTCGAGACAAACTCCCACCAGCTCATCATGCTTAACTGCATCAATGATGCGTGCAAGCTCCTCGAAGGTACGCCCCACCTCAGTTCCTTTTCCCGCCATGGTCTCGAGAAGAACTTTGGTAGATTGTCCAGGAACTAAGACTTCATTGAGCCCTTCGGCGATAAGGCTACAACCAACTTCAGAACCCTGTTTTAGATGAGAGCCGGGATGAAAGTTGTAATACATCCCAGGTAAATACTCCAGAGTTTCCAGATCTTCTCGCATAGCTCTACGTGCGAAGTCAATAACGTCAGGCTTTGCGGAGCAGAGATTGAGCGTATATGGCGCATGAGCAACAAGCTTTCCAAATCCTTGCTGCTCCATAAGTGTATTCAAGCGCTTCATATCATCTGGATCGGGCTTGCGTGCCGAACCGCCACGAGGGTTTCTCGTGAAAAAAGCAAAGGTCGTAGCACCAATCCGACAGGCTGTTTGGCCCATCCCTTCATATCCGCCCGATTGGGAGATAGAAAGATGACATCCTACCGATAACGTCATGAAATTTCTCCTTGGCGGCCTGAATCATTCTCTTTAAGCAATTCGGCAGCACGGATAATCAGTTCTTTTGCCACCTGTGCTTTAGACATGGTGGGAAGCTGTTCTTCCCCTTCCAGAGAAAGAATAGTTATGCGGTTGGTATCTGAACCGAACGTAGAATCGTGGCGAGAAACATCATTGGCCACAATGAGATCGCAGCCTTTACGCATGAGCTTTTCTTGTGCGTGGGTGAGAAGATCTGTTGTCTCGGCGGCAAAACCAATAACAACGCGCGACCCTTTCTGGCGAGAAAGCGCTGCAAGAATATCGTCAGTTTCTTTGAGGGCGAGTGTGGAAAGCAACGACCGATCCTGCTCGTGTTGCTTTTTCAACTTATGATCTGCAGGATGTTGCGGTGTGTAGTCGGCCACAGCTGCAGACAAAATAGCAATGTCGGCCTGCTCAAACGCCTTACAAGCAGCCTCATACATCTGCGCCGCTGATTCCACATACACCACCTCAACACCATAAGGTGCTGTAAGGGCGGTGGGGCCAGATATGAGAACTACGTCTGCTCCAGCATCTCGCGCTGCCTCGGCAAGGGCATAACCCATCTTTCCTGACGACCTATTGGCAATATAGCGAACAGGGTCTATTGCTTCATGGGTTGGTCCAGCAGTGATAAGAACACGTTTGTTGCTCAGAAGTGAGGGCTGAAGACGAGAAATTCTAAAGAGCGTCTGGTTCACAATATCTGACACGTCTGCCAATTTACCTGTACCTGTATCACCACAGGCAAGAAGCCCGGTATCAGGACTGATAACCTCAATACCTCGATGTATAAGCGTAGTGAGGTTTGCTTGTGTGGCCTGATTTGCCCACATGCGATTGTTCATAGCTGGAGCAATTAAGACAGGAATATCACAGGCAAGCAATGTTGAGGTAACGCAATCATCTGCAATTCCTGCGGCAACCTTCGCAAGTACATTAGCAGTGCACGGGCATACAAGAGCAACATCCGCCCAGCCAGAAAGAAAAATATGAGGGATGGAAGAGTCTGGGTAGGTAGAGAGATCAAGTGCGACCGGATGCGTACTTAAAGCTTCAAATGTGGTGGCTCCAACAAAATGACAAGCGTCTTCTGTCATAGCAACACGCACGTCGCAACCGGCTCGTTGGAGCCCTCTGAGAACTTCGCAGGCTTTATACGCTGCAATACACCCAGTCACGCAAAGCAGTACGCGAGGAGTTCGAGAGACTTG
>URWR01000139.1 GCA_900551595.1 uncultured Coriobacteriaceae bacterium | reverse complement strand
GAGTTTATCGAGCCGTTCGCATGCCACAATGAGGGTGTAGCCGATGGCGATGCGGTTATCTTCTTTAACTTCCGTCCTGACCGTGCTCGTCAGATGACGCGCGCCTTTACCGAAGACGGTTTCGATGGCTTTGAGAAGAAGGTAGCTCCGAAGCTGAGTCACTTCGTTACCATGACGGAATATGATGACTCCTTCACCAACGTTGAGGTTGCCTTCCCTAAGACGTTCCCCGAGAATGTTCTGGCCGATGTTCTGGCTGATGAGGGCCTCCGTCAGCTCCATACCGCGGAGACTGAGAAGTATGCTCATGTCACGTTCTTCCTGAATGGTGGCGTTGAGGAGCCGAAGAAGAATGAGGAGCGCGTGCTTGTTCCTTCGCCCAAGGTTGCCACCTATGATCTTAAGCCCGAGATGAGCGAGCCTGAAGTTACTGAAGGCCTGGTCAAGGCTATCAACGAGGATCGTGCTGACTTCTACGTTGTTAACTATGCTAACTGCGACATGGTCGGTCATACCGGCGTCTTTGACGCTGCTGTGAAGGCCGTAGAAGCTGTTGATGATGGTCTTTCTAAGGTCATCCCTGCCATTCTTGCAAAGGGTGGCTTTGCTCTTATCACAGCTGACCATGGCAACGCCGATCACATGTTTGATGTGGTTGATGGTGAGAAGAAGCCATTTACTGCCCATACTACTAATCGGGTTCCATTGATTTTTGTCGATGAGAAGCCGGTAGAGCTTGCTGGTATTGAGGATGGGCGCCTCTCTGACATTGCTCCTACGATTCTTGCCATGATGGGCATTGATCGTCCTGAGGAAATGACAGGAAGAGTGCTTGTGAAGGAATAACTCCTTCAAAACTGTGGTAAGCTTCTAATTTGTCGTGTGAGGCATAAGGGGTCGGTATCGCACACGCGGTGCCGACCCTTTCGCAAAGGAGATTTACCTGTGAATCCGCTCAATATCATTTTGCTTATTATTTGGGCCCTGTCAGCCATTGTGCTTATTGCTCTTGTTCTTATGCGCTCTGGAAAGGGGACAGGCGTTTCAGATATGATCGCATCTTCTCTGTATAACGCTTCTACCGGCTCAAGTGTTCTCGAGCGCAATCTTGATAGGCTTACAATTATTGCTGCAATCGTATTCTCTATTACGATTTTGGTGTTTATGTTCACGTTCCCCCAGGGCACTATTGTTTAAAAATTTTTCCAAGCGATACAAAAAAGTTCTTGCAATGGATGACATCGCTTGGTATATTATTCCCCGTTGACAAACGAATGTCGGAGTGGCGGAATTGGCAGACGCGCTAGCTTGAGGTGCTAGTGACTGACTAAAAGGTCGTGCGGGTTCAAGTCCCGCCTCCGACACCATTGAATTCATCAGCCCCTTTTGGGGCTGTTTTCTTATCTTGTCATTTTCCTACTTTTCGCTCATACCATTACACTCTTGGGTAAACCTATTTCTTATCGGGTGCTACTGGAGGTTTGTGGTGGGAGAGAATAGTTTTGTTCAGATTGATTGTGTAGGTAAACAGAGTTTGCCTGGCCTTCTCATACGTCTCCTCGAACTATCTTCCGATGGAATAGTTGTTACCAATGGTGCGCAGCGCATCATTTACGCAAATAATTTAGCCAGAGGCCTTCTTGCCGAGGGTAATGAAATCGTAGGAGATGTCATTACATCATTTCTTATCCCTGATGGTAAGAGTTATGAAATGGACTTTCCTACCGATGGCTCGCCAGTTCTAGCGCGTACTGTACATGGCTTACCTCTCATGGTGCGTTGTGACACTGTCAACGCACCGGGAGATACGCTTCTATATGTTATTCATGAGCGGGATGCAAATATTGGCAGGGCGCGGAGGGCATTAGCGCTCGTGGAGCTAGAGGCAGCCAACCGTAGGCTTTCCGGCATTCTTAATATTGTTTTAAGCACACTTGACGCGCTGGATGTACCTGAACTCATCTCTCGTGTTTTAGAGCAGCTTACAACCACTATGGAGGGTTCCGGCGCCGTCTTATATCTTGCTACCACTACTGGATTTCATCTGAGGGGGATATCTGCTTCTTTGAGTGGAAGGAATATTCCTCAATACCTACCTGCAGGCCAAGGTATCCAGATGATGTGTGTTACTGCTGGTCATGCGCTAAGAATCCATATGCAGGCACCCTCTTCTCAAAATCTACGTACAGGTTCGCTTGCGTTTCGAACGGCCGTTGATGAGGAGACGGGCAGACAGCAAGATATTCCCATGGGAATGCTTTTGCCTTTTGAAAGCATGATTTGTGTGCCAATTTGGTTTAACTCTCATGCAGTTGCTCTTGTGGCAGTTGGATGGGATATTCGCCATCCCTCTCATCGTGATGATGCGCGGCTGCTTGATGCGGTGGGGAAATATCTCTCTACACAGATTGCTGGAGCATTAAGCGCTTTAAGAACTCGCCGTTCTCAAGAGCTTTATTCCTTTGGCTCATCTCTCCATGATCGTTTAGCCGCAGTCCCAAACATAACTATGGACGATATTAAACAAGTGGCACAAGCGGCGTGTGAGGAGCTCTCGGCAACGTTTTCACTTGTTGAAATTAATACGCATCAAGGTGTTGTTATTGCTCAGCTTCCCAAATCTGGAATGCATTCTTTGCCGGTCGATCTAACAAAACTTATTTCTAAAAATGAAGACGATAGCGTCTCTGTTGTTCCGCTTGATGCGGGAAAAGAAGCTCTTACGCTTACCTCATATCTGCAACAGCTCGGAGAGCCTTGCCGAGGAGCTGTAGTTGATATGGGTGAGCTCTTTGGGGAGCATCAGTGCTTCTTGGCACTTCGCCCCCTCGAAGATGAGCCATTTGACGATATTGAACTTGGATTTTTGCGCAGAATCGCCGAAGGCATTCGAGAGGTCCTTGAGGGACAGATTGCTCGTACGCAAGACAAGCATATTTCTCAGGCATTGCAGTTGGGCATGCGTAGTGAACTGCAAGAGGTGGAAGGAATTGATGCAGAAGGCGTGTATTCTTCCTCAACGGCTGATGCTTATGTCGGTGGTGATTTCTACGATTTGATACGTCTGCCGAAATGGTTTGCTTGCGTGATTATGGGGGATGTATCAGGTAAAGGTGTGGAAGCTGCGTCGGTTTCAGCTGCGGTCCGCACAGCGCTTGGAGCCTATGCGTGGCAGGGACTTTCACCTGCACGTATGGTTCGGACTCTCAATCGTTTTCTCCTTGGCTTTTCTCGTCTCGAAACCTTTGCAACACTCTTTGTTGGTATCGTTGACTTGCGTAAGGGCGTGCTCACCTACTGTTCCGCCGGACATCCGCCGGCACTTCTGGTTCGGGCACATACCAATATGGTAGAGACGCTTGACGTTCAGTCAGGTGTAGTGGGTGCTTTTGAAGAGATGCACTATCAGGATGGCGTTGTACAGCTCAATACGGGCGATACGCTTGTGCTCTATACCGACGGTGTTACAGAAGCGCGTGACAAAAACGGTGCTTTCTTTGGAGAAGATGGTCTTCGCGAGGCAGTTATGCGCGAAATTGAAGTGGGGCCAAAGGGCCTGCTTAACCGTTTGCTTGCGACACTTGATGTCTTTACTGGTCGTAATCTTGAGGGTGACGTGGCAATGGTTCGTTTAACAATTGCCGAATCGTCTGACGCTTCAAGTAAATAAAGTCGCAATTTATGTATCTTGTGGCATAAAACGGGGAACAACGCACATATGTCCCTTATTCCTGACATAACATTGCTGCCCGTAGAAGGCGATCTTGACGTCACGTCAGCCCCGCGTCTTAAGATTGCGCTTGACGATCTGATAGACGGTGGTTGTCGGCGCGTCATTCTCAATATGGCAAAAGTTGCTCATATTGATTCAGCTGGCATGGGCGTCATCTTTTATGAGACTCGACGACTGAGACGTGTAGGCGGCGTCTTATCGATCGACAATGTTTCTCCAGAAGTGTACCGAGCGCTCAGTGTTGCGTGTGTTGTAGACCTTATTCCTGTTTCACGAGCTGGTACGAAGCGCCATGTACCGGTATTAGATCCTTCTATACATCCGCTTTGGAGTAGAAGCTTGCGTATTGACCTCACGCGCCTCTCCGAGGCGCGTTCATGGGTTGAGCGCATGCTGAGACGCTTGCCGCTTTCTGCTGATGAGGTTTTTGATGTGACCTTGGCAAGTGGAGAAGCATTGGGAAATGCTGTTGATCATGCATGCAGTGATGATGGAATTTGTATCACCGTAACCAGCTTTCCAGATCGTGTGGTTGTTGAGGTGAGCGATTGTGGAGAGGGCTTTGAGATTGCCCAAGATGAAGAACCCACGCCTGAACACGGAGGAGAAGAGCGTGGTCGCGGTATACGATTGATGCGTCTTCTTGTGGACTCAGTCTCAATTGCACGTAAGCGTGTAGGGCAGGGGACAGTAGTATCACTGATTAAGATGTTACATCCCGATGTTGCTGGATAAGCTATGGCTCATGTGGATTGGTTACATTTGATGCGTAGATGTCGTGTCAGTTGCGAGTTTATTGCATCCCTACGGTAAACTAGACAATTGCAGTGCTTAATAGCTGGTTACATGAAGCCCATACACTTTGCATCTGGAGCTTATTACTTACGAGAAATGGGGATACACGCTATGAGTGAGAAAATCATCACATTTGGTATTCCTTGTTACAACTCTGCTGACTATATGGATCATTGCATC
>URWR01000138.1 GCA_900551595.1 uncultured Coriobacteriaceae bacterium | reverse complement strand
CAAGATCTAAGGAAAGCATCACTTGTTTTGCAGTCAGAACACTCATTTCTGCACCAGGAGTAACTCCCAGAAATACAACTCCAGCATTGGAGGAGGCGCAGTTGTTTACGAGTGCGCGGGCCTCTGCATGACGTGTAAACGGAAATGCGGCAGCAACTGCAATTCCTTTCGGCGTTGCATCTACAAGCCAACGAGCAAGTGCTTTAACAAGCGTTTCTGGCTCAGCCGCGGCGATAAGTGAAACAGGTGCTCCATCAGCAACACTGCACTTTTCAGCATCTGGAACCTCGAGACTAGAATCGGCCAGCAACGCGCACGGTGTACCCGCAGAAGCGTAGTAACGCGATGCTTGTGCAACAAGATCTTGGTTGCTTCCAGAAAAAATAAGTGCAGCGTCTGCATATTGTGGACGTAAGTTTAGAAAAGCATCCAAATATCTGCAAGAACATTGTCAGGAATGAGAACATCTCGTACAGTACAAACTGCTTCGCGTGGCGCATCTTCTGCCACAAGAATATGCAAAAGAAAACCTTCACGCGAGCTGGTGTGGGCATCACGCGCAGCATTGAGTATTCCTGCAATTTCAGAAAAGTTTACTGCCATAGCACAACCATTCTACCTGCACGTATTTAAGCTGCCTTTGTACGGTGCGCATAAACAGATTGAACAATACCACCTGCAATAAGTTGCACAACCATCGATGATGCACCATAGCTAATAAAAGGTAAAGGAATACCAGTAATGGGCATCATACCAAGACACATACCAATATTTTCAAGAAGCTGAAACGACCACATGGCCACAACGCCCACAAGACAAAGCTTGCCAAATGGCGCTTCAATTCTCATAGCAAGTAAAATCGTTGAAAAGATAAGTGCGGCAAAGAGTGCTAGCAGAACAAGGGCACCAATGAAGCCAAATTCTTCTGAGAGAAGCGCAAAGACAAAGTCGGTGTGAGCCTCTGGCAAAAATCCCTGACCTGCTTGGGTGGCATTTCCAATGCCTTTACCAAACAATCCTCCCGAACCAACTGCAATTTGAGCTTGCTGAAGGTTATAGCCATCTCCGGTAGGATCAACAGAGGGATCCACAAATACGATAAGGCGTTTAAGCTGATACTCTTTCAAAATATGCGGCAAGCCATCAGTCATAGAGCTCGCTACTACAAGTGCTGCCGCACCAACAATAATTCCTATTGTGGCTAAGACCCATGACCGCTTTGCTCCGCCACAAATAATGATTGCTGCGCCTAAGAAAAGTATGACAAGACCAGTTCCTAAGTCTTGAATAAGGAGCAAGAACAACGGGACACAGAGTATGCCACAAAGCTTCGCGTACTCTTTGAAGTCGTCAATACGCCCGTTATACTGGCTCGTCGCTGAAGCCATAAGAAAGATGGTTACGATCTTTGCCACCTCAGAAGGCTGGAAGTTAAAAGGAATGAGCGGCAAGCGCACCCATCCGGTCATTCCTCCGCCTTCTACACCGAGGCCCGGTACATTTGGCAAGAGAATAAGCACAATATCTATTGCCAGCAAGACGTTGGTGAGATTTGAGATAGCACGATAGTCATAACGCCAAATTGCTATAGCTCCAACCAACCCAATTGCAGCACCAACACCTTGCCGTACAACTGAGGCATCAGAGATTGTGAGAGAGGCAGACCAAACAACAACAAGTCCATAGGCAACAAGCAGCGCAAGAGGGATAAGAGCCGGGAGATACAGTTCGCCCAATATGCCCTGGCGCCGTTTTGTACGGGAACGAGAAGGAGTTTTACCTGTATTTCCACCAAAAAGCGAAGCAAAGAAACCTCCACTTCCTGCGCGACGCGTGGCACCGCTTGATGTGTCTAAAGGCATAACACCCCTCCCCTCTTATTCAGTAGCAGTATCGTTAGAACTGCTTTGCGTATCCGGTTCATTATAGATAGCACCCAAGGTATCGCGCACTGCATACATAGCAGAGGTGGCACCAAAACCACCTTGCTCTATGACGGCAGCAATAACGTACTTTGGATTATCCGCAGGAGCATACACACAGAACCATCCTGTTGCTGGTTCACCTGGACGTTCGCCAGACCCTGTCTTGCCAGCAACGCGCACCGATAAATTAGTAAAGTGTGCTGTCGTGGAAGCATCTTCTTCGTAGATAACACCTTCAAGAGCGGTGTGTACCAGATCGAAGTAGGAAGCATCTTCCTCAGCAGTAAGAAGCTCTTGTCCCTGTGTTTCCGAAATCGTGCCATCACCAGAACGAGCCTGAATACTCTTAAGGAGATGAGGCCGCCAGATGGTACCTCTATTTGCGATACCGGCATATACACAGCACATTTGCATTGGCGTTACCAGGATGTCACCCTGTCCAATTGCAATATTGGTATTGTCACCACCCTTCCATGAGCGGTCTTCATCGGAGTAATCCGAGAAATAGTTCCACTTCCAATCGGGCGTAGGCACGCGTCCTGAAGCTTCACTTGGCAGATCGATCCCTGTGGCTGACCCAAGGCCCCACTTCTCAAAAGTGTCTTGCATGCCAAGTTTCTTATCCTCATCGGCATACCAGAAGCCTTTGCCAATTTCATAAAAGACTACGTCACAGGAAAAGGTAATGCCTGTCTGAAGGGTCATATAACCATGTCCATCATGATCCCAGCAGTATTGGCCACTGGCTTCACCAAAGCCTGTCCAGAAACCCGTTCAATCCGTAGCCACTGTCTGGAGTCGCAATACCATAATCAAGGGCCGCAAACGCCGTAAGCGGCTTGATAGTCGAAGCAGACATGTACTGGCCTGAAACCGCACGATTCATCAGTGGATTGTCGCTTTCTTCAGATGACAATGCATTCCAATCGTCATTTGAAATACCGCCGACAAAAACACTCGGTTCAAACGTGGGAGCACTTGCAAGGGCCAGCACTTCGCCATTGGTTGCATCAAGTACAACAACAGCACCTGCATCGCAATCTTTATTGCCCTTTGCACGCGATTCTTCAATTGCATGCTTTAGGCCGGCTTCTGCTCCTGCCTGAATAGTCGAATCAATGGTAAGTACAATGTCAGATCCTGACACAGGGGGTACCGTGGTGGAATAGTCGGTAATATTACCATCAGCATCTACGAAGACACGCTGTTCACCGCGAACACCTTGTAACACATTTTCATACTGGTATTCGATGCCAGCCTGTCCCACAATGTCACCCATCTCGTAAGCGACACTGCCTTCATCGTTGGATTCCTGACTTGCATCGTGCTGTTCTTGCGTAACACTGCCGGTATATCCCAACAGATGTGCCGCGAGGCTTCCCTGAGGATAAGAACGCTGTGTACGTTCTTCTACCGTAACGCCTGGGAATATATCTGCATGCTCCCCCAAATATGCAACAATCCTGCGTTTAACATCTATAGATACCGTTCGCGCACTCTGGGCACCTTCGGATTGATCCTGCACTTTTCGTTTAGCCGCTATGTAGGGCATACCGAGTAAGTTAGAAAGCAGACGCAGTTCAATTTCATCGTCCAGCACCGAGCTTTCAGCTGCGACAGCAAGACTCGGACGGTTGGTGACCAATTCTTCACCATTGCGATCGAGAATTCGACCACGCGTTGCAGGAAGAGAAATGCTGCGGGTGCGATTGGATTCTGCCATGCTCGTATACTTATCGCTTGAGACGAGCATCATGCCCCAAAGTTTGCCGGTGAGCAGCGCAAACACACCGGCAGAAAATGCAGCAAGTCCAAAAAGGCGTGACTTTGTACCCGACTCAGCAGATGTGTCTTCCCCACCTGCGGCGCGAGGCGTTTGTCCACCGATGTCAAAGGTAAACCGACCCGCACCGGAGCGTGAAATAAACCACACTGCAAGAGCTATAACAATAAGCGCCACAATAATGATGAGCGCAATTATGAGTGGAGCGGACATCCGGGCCTCCTAGAGCCCCTTGCGATTGGCCCGAAAGGGCCAACCAGCATGGCTGCGTCCTGTGCCAAGACTTGGTTTAGACCCTCCACCAAAGCTTGGCTGTCCTGTTGGTCCAGAAAGATGACGAGCAAGCCAAGCAACAAGAAAATACGCCACAATATCAAGGGCAATAGCGGGAAGTGTGCGTAATCCAAGTATCAAGAAGAAATTGCTTGCTTGACCTACAAGCATCATAGCAAGCCCATAGACAAATTCAGTAGCAACTGCAGCGATCAAAAACATCTGAAATGAACCAGTATGATCTTCTGCAAGTCTGTTGTGTTGTTCTCCGCCGAGCAAATATCCTACCAAGGTAAGTTCAAAAGCCATGAGACCGACAGGGCCAGTGGTTGTGAGATCGAAAAACAATCCTGCCAAAAAGCCAAAGATTACTGTTGTACGTCCACCAATTTGTAAGGCAAGACATGCAGTTGCAACAAGCGCTAGATTTGCGCGTCCGTTGGCAATGCCTATATTTGGCACAATAGCAAGCTGTAACAGTGCGCATACACAAGCTACGATAGCTATAACTTTTCGATTACGGTTTGCATCATTTACCTGCATAGTCTCACCTCCTGTTGGTGCTGTATTTGTAAGTTACTCTGCATTAACCCTCAGATGAATCAGTTTGTCCGTCCGATTCATCTGATGCATTATCAGAATTGTTTTGAGTGTCGGTACCTGAACCTGTCGTCTGATCGGCTGTGTCTTGCGCATCGGCTTCTGCATAATCATCTGAAGTTGCCTGCTGAGACTGCGTAAGAGATGTGATGACAATAACCTCCTCGAAGCTGTCGGTACTAGAGAGGCTTCGAACTGTAATGGAGTAGTACAGCGAGCCAGACG
>URWR01000137.1 GCA_900551595.1 uncultured Coriobacteriaceae bacterium | reverse complement strand
GCCACCACACTCAACCAGCGTGACAGAATCAAGCCCCAGAGCATGAGCAAGAATGTGTTCAAGCGTATCGTTATGCTCAACAATTCGAACAGATCCCGGATGGGAACCACGAGAAAGCTCGAAGACTTGTAATGTTCCCATAATGCCAGGATGAATGGTGAACTTATCAATGTCTATCTGCGTAAAAACCGTATCCAAGTGCATGAAAGCACGAGAGACAGGAATATTAAACGCCAAGATCGAATCTATTTCAGAAAGATCTTGCCGTTCCCACAATATATGCTGCGCAAGCGTATCAATTGCGGAAGCTTGTGTTCGCTGAGAAATACCGATAGCCAAGCATTTGGCTGAAAGATTAAGGATGTCGCCACCCTCCATATGGAATGCACTGTTGCGGTGATACCACAGCGGCGTATCGCAATAGTGAGGATGATCGCGGAACAAAAATTGACCCAGCAACGTTTCACGATTGCGAACACCGGAGTACATGTGATTCAGACAAACACCATGGCCAACCACAGCAAAAGGATCTCTTGTGAAATAAGCGTTTGGCATAGGATCTACGAGAAGAGAAACTTCCCCACCTTGTCCAGGGCGAATATGATCCGCCAAGCGCGACCCAGCCTCAATAGGAAGATCAACTTCGTTTGCACGAACACCAGCTATACATTTGCAGACAAAGGCCTCGGTGTCTTCGATGGAATCCATAAACTCGCGCACGGCAGCACGTGTGCGTTTGCCACGTAGTCCGGACTCTTCAAGCCATCGCGTACAAAACTCGTCACGACTGCCCGCAGCATCGAGTGCCTCGGCAACTAAGTGCTCTAAATACACAACTTCCACGTCCTGGTCGCGAAGAACCTGAGCGAACGTATCATGCTCTTGCTGAGCCACCTCAAGATATGGAATATCGTCAAAGAGAAAATGAGGGAGCTCATCTGGCACAAGATTGAGAAGCTCTTCTCCTGGACGATGGAGCATGACTTTACGTAAAGTCCCAATCTCGCTATGAACAGACAGCCCTTTTGACATATGCGAGGTCTCCTCTCATAGACAACACACTGCATGCCAACGCAACACTATGAATTATCTTCGTAGCATATCGCCATTCTATCCAATAAATAGAGCAGACGGGTGAGCGGAGTAAGCAGCACCGTAATCGGGTTTATTCAACTGATGCGAGCATTTCATATTTTGCAATAATAACCCTTTTCACCTGGTATTTATTTCATAGCAATAAAATGTGGACTACGATTTAAAATATAGTTATAACCACTTACGATCAATTTTCAATATTGACAAATTCAAGATGCATTATGCATATCTGGAGCTTTCGAAGTGAGTATGTAAGGGTTTCTCTACTTGCACATCCCTTGTGATTATACGCCTAGAGCCCTGGTAACATTATTAGTACACACAACGATGCCGGGGGGAGCTATGGCAAAGAAAGAAGCTAGCAAAAAATCCCGTAAACAAAATGATGAAAAGGACCTTTCACTTGAACCTTTCGAGCGCAGTCCTGAGGGTCTCGCACGGCGTGTTTCAAAATTTGAAGGGCGCAAGAACGCTGGCAAGCATTCCGAACGAGATTTTTCTTATACACAAAATCGTGAGTTGAGTTGGCTACAGTTCAACATGCGAGTTTTAGATGAGGCATTTGATCCCACCGTGCCTCTTTTTGAGCGCCTCAAGTTCGTTTCTATTTTTGCAAGCAATCTCGATGAATGGTTCATGATTCGAATTGGAGGACTTTCTGAGCTTGCTACCCTCAAGCACCAGCCTCGTGACAATAAATCAAATCTCACACCGAGTGAGCAGCTTGAGAAAATTTTTAAGCAGCTCCCAGAGATGTTAGATCGTCATGAAGAGGCATTTCATCGTACGGAAGCCGCCCTCGCTCAAGAGGGGCTTATTCGCGTTACGCCTGCAACTGCCACAGAAGCCGATATCACTGCAATGACGCGCTATTTCCGTCAGCGTCTCTCCCCTATTATTTCTCCTCTTATTGTCGATCCACGCCATCCTTTTCCTAACTTAAGAAATGGACTTCTCTATGTCATGTGCTCGCTCGATGGGCCCGATGAAAAGGGACTGTTGGGAATGGTTGAGGTTCCGCCAACCCTTGATCGCGTCATTCCGCTATCTTCCGGCTCCCAAACCTCTCGATACACCTTGCTAGAGGATGTCATCATCGCCAACTTGAGCGAGTGTTTTGGTAGCTATGTCCCCACATCGGCATGCATCATTCGCGTTACCCGCAACGCTGATATAGATCCAGATGGCGAAGGAGTGGAAGAGGAAGAGGACTATCGCCAACATATGAAAAAGGTCCTCAAGCGGCGCCAGCGTCTTGAGCCTGTTCGCCTTGAGATGAGCTCATTTGCTCCATTTGACGAATCCCTTACCAGCTTTATTCGCAAAGAGCTCAAGCTTTCACGCGAACGAGTATCACATGTCGAAATCCCGCTTGACCTTTCATACGTGTATGACTTGGAAGACCTCCTTCCAAAGCGCGTTGCTTCTAAACTCGTCTTCCAACCCTTCGAGCCGCAGCTTTCTCCTCTGGTAGAACAGGGTAAACCTATGCGTCAACAAGTCATGGATCATGACATTTTGCTGTTCTATCCCTATGAAAGCATGTCCCCTCTGCTCGACTTACTCCGCGAAGCTTCAAACGACGATGACTGTATTTCAGTCAAAATCACCCTCTATCGTGTAGCAAAGCAATCGAGACTGTGTGAAAGTCTCATTGCAGCTGCTGAGAATGGCAAAGATGTCACTGTTTTAATGGAACTCCGTGCACGTTTTGATGAAGCCAATAATATTCAGTGGGCAGAGCGTCTGGAGTCTGCAGGCTGCACCGTTATATATGGTTCCGAAGGCTTTAAATGTCATTCAAAGATTTGCCAGATCACCTATCATGAAAGCGGCAAAATAAGCCGTATTACCTGTCTTGGAACCGGCAACTTCAATGAGAAGACAGCCCGTCTTTACTCAGACTTTATGCTCCTTACCTCTCATGAAGGAATTGGAAACGATGGCAACGCATTTTTCCGCAATCTCTCAATTGGCAATCTTGCAGGCACGTACGCCTATCTCGGTGTTGCACCAACAGGACTCAAGCCTCTTATCATGCGTGGCATAGATCGAGAAATTGCTCGAGCTCAAGCTGGTATGCCCGCTCAGGTATTTCTCAAGATGAACTCACTTACCGATCGTGATGTTATCGACAAGATTGCCTATGCATCACAAGCCGGCGTAAGGGTCATCATGATCATCCGTGGCATCTGTTGTATTCGCCCCGGAATCAAAGGGATTACCAACAATGTGCATGTCCATCAAATTGTTGGACGTCTTCTTGAACATTCTCGTGTGTATGCCTTTGGCGCCGACGTGGATACAATTTATCTTTCAAGCGCTGACATGATGACGCGAAACACCGAGCGACGTGTCGAGATAGCCTATCCAGTTCTTGACCCCATCTGTCGCAAAATGGTTATCTCTTATATGAACCTCCAGCTTGCTGACAATGTAAAGGCTCGTATTCTCACGCAAAATGGCACATGGAAACGTGTTGAGCGCAATGAGGATGATCCGGCAATCGACAGTCAGCAGCTCATGATTGAGTTGGCTTATCGTCGTTCATCCAATGCTATTTCAGGCCGTAAGGCAGCGCTTTATCCTATTTCTGTCGTGATGCCAAAACTGCCTCAGGGGGGACTGCACGATCTTCTCGTGATGTCAGGATCTGCAGAAACTCACCCACGTCTTGCAACTGAGGCCGATCCCGCTGTACATGAGACTGAAGACACCGATGCTCGAGTGGAAATAACGGAAGCTCCTTTAACTCAAGAGGTGGCTTCTGATACTGCGGCTGAAACAGTTTCCTCTCCTCAGTCCACTGAAGACATAACCCCGGTGAACGAGAGTGTCGTTGAGCAGAAAGCATCAGAGTCGGTTTCATCAGAAGCTTCGTCTAACCCTGATGAAGTCGAAGAGATAGTGGAGCCCATTATTGAAACGGTTGAAATAGAGGGTCCTGTAGAGTCACACACAAATAAGCCAAGTGATATCGCAGCAATTGATTTGCATCATCGAGGACGATTTGCCACCGCTTTTGCACTTATCGGCCTTGGAATAAAAACTCTCTTCCGCGGAACTAACAACAAACAATCCTAGGCGACGTATATATGAAACTCACCATTGAACGCATGACCTATGGACCGGATGCCATCGCTCACGATAGCAATGGTAAGGCAGTTTTTGTAAGAGGTGGAACACCGGGCGATTATGTGGAAGCAGAAATTCTCTCAGAAGGATCGAGCTTTTCGCGAGCGCGCATTGCTGAGGTATTAGAACCCGGCCCTAACCGGGTTTCTTCGCCCTGTCCCCTTTCAGGTGAATGTGGTGGCTGCCCTTGGGCATCGCTGGCTCGTACAGCACAGCTCGAGGCAAAGCGTTCCTGTGTAATAGACGCACTTACTCGCATCGGGCATTTCTCTTCTGATGAAGCAGAGAAACTTGTTACAACATGTCGACATACCGATGAAGCTTGGGGATACCGCAACAAAATTGAACTGGCCTTTTCTCGTTCATCTGGACGATCAATGTTAGGCATGCATGCTCTAGGCGATAATCATGTCCTAAAAGCCAATGCCTGTCCTTTACTTGATAAACACTTTGCGCGTGTTCCGCGTGCCGTTTTCGCGCACGCTGCGGGGCGTGTATCTGCCGCAGGTGCTTCCCTACTTCCGCTCTGCCGTCAGTGCGGCGCTGGGCCTTTGCTGGAAGGCCGGCACCGCGGCGGAGGTCATCGCCCTCTCCAGCGGCTCGATCGGTGAGAAGCTCTACAACGCGAAGA
>URWR01000136.1 GCA_900551595.1 uncultured Coriobacteriaceae bacterium | reverse complement strand
TCCAGGTGATGGTGAGCTTCGTATCTTGCCGAGACGAGTGGAGAAGCCCTAGCGCGCAACAGCGGCTAGTAGCGCTAGACCGAGAAGCTCGTGTGTGGCTGCACATGACGTACCAACAGCTAATGCTGTTGCGCTACGCAGAATGTTATGTGCTGATACACGCATGCTCTTGTGCCTCTCGTCGTCTGAGGGTAAAACACCCGTGCAAACGAGTGTACACGAAACAAGAGCCAATGAGCGTAAGAATTAGGTACTGATTCCAGATAGCGATTTCCAACAAACAGTTCTATATCAAGCCCAGGCGCACACAGGCGTTGTAAATGCCGTCGTGATCTACATCGTCCGTAATCATGGTAGCTTGCTCAAGCACTTCAGGATTGGCATTACCCATAGCAACCGAAGTGCCCACTACTTCGAACAGCTCTAAGTCGTTGCCACCATCACCAAAGGCAATGGTTTTCTCTGGGCTAATACCCAGTTGTTTAAGCACTTCCAGTGCACCGGATGCTTTGCCGCCGTCACGCGACATGACGTCGGAGAAATTATCTGTCCAACCAGCAAACTTTGTGTTGTGAGTAGCATCACGAATAATATGCAGCTCCTCGGGCGGCAAATACACGTTGAGCTGGAAAATATCATGCTCCAAAGCGCGAGCTGGATCATCCACCGGATAGTTCACGCCAATAAGCTTTTCCTGACGTTGTTCACGCTCGCCTTTACCTGAAACATAGAAGCGGTCTCTTTCCATAAAGAGACAGTCATAGAGTCCGTGTTGTACCTGATCAACTACGACTGCAATATCTTCTTTATCAAGCGGACGCTCTACAAGTGTGCGATCTGGCGTATAGCAAAGCTGGCCGTTAATGGTAACGAATGCTTGAAATCCCTCAAGATCAAGCCCTGTTAACTGATAAGACGGTCGACCAGTAGCAAGAATAGGAACAATGCCTGCAGCACTCAGCCGACGAATAGCTTCTTTTGTTGAGGCTGGCTCTTCGTGCGTTGTAAATGAGAGAAGCGTGCCGTCAACATCGAAAAAGGCAGCACGAATATCCAGGTTGGCAGTCTCCATAGTTCCATCCATTAATATGAGTCCGGATTTCTATTAAGTTTAATCAGACTATCTTCCGCGCTTATTAAGCTTACGCAAAACTCTTGCCAAACTTGAGATTTCTGCATGCAGATCTATAAAACTGCTTCATGCAGCCCAAAGAGCATGCGTATTGATATACCTGCGAAGTTGAAATGTTGAGGCTCTCTTGTAAGTCTTGAAGACGAGACGCATAGGCCGCAGAGACTGATTTTTTCAGTTAGCTAAATGATTATTTGACTGCAATAGCTATGACACTGTTCAATAAAGAGTGTCCTCAAACTAATGAGCCCAATGCGATCTTGTCGGACATCGCCGAAATCACTATGGGCCAGTCCCCGTCTGGATCTTCATACAACGAAAATGGCGAGGGTAAAGTATTTTACCAAGGGCGTGCGGAATTCGGTCCTTTCTTCCCACATAGGAGACTCTATACCACTGAGCCGAAACGAATGGCTCAAGAAGGAGATACGCTTATGAGCGTTCGTGCGCCCGTAGGTGATTTGAATGTTGCAAATGAGGATTGTTGCATCGGTCGAGGTCTTGCAGCGATTCATTCAGAAGGTAGACAAAGTTTCGTCCATTATCTTGTCCGAGCTAAATGGAGGCAGTTCGATACGTTCAATGGTGATGGTACTGTATTCGGATCGATTAATAGAAAGACTTTAAAGGAATTTCCCGTTTTCCTTACCAACGATGACGTAATAGATCTTCTCGAATCTCGGTTAAAACCTATTGACGCAATGATTCGTCAAAACGACGATGAAACGCGGGCTTTGGAGCGATTACGTAATACCCTTCTTCCTAAGCTCATGTCTGGCGAGATTGATGTCTCGGAAGTCGAGATTTAGCTATTCATCAAACAAATCCGAGTGAGTCCCGGTGCGAGAGGCGATAAGAACGAGCTGACCTTTGTCGATGGCATATATCAGCAGCCAGTCGGGACGGATGTGACACTCGCGGAAGCCCTCGTAGACACCTACAAGGGCGTGGTCGCGATGTCTCTCCTCGAGAGGCTCCTCACACCGCAACTTGTTGAGGACCCGGTGCAGTTCACTTATGTCCAGGCCACGCTTCTTGACCCTTTTGTAGTCCTTCTTGAACTGAGAGGTCGCAACTAACTTGAGCGTCATTCGTCTGCTCTACTCGTCGAGGGCGGCAAACATCGCATCCACGGAGTCATAGGACTTCGTCTCGATCTTCCCGTTCATGATGTCACGGGCCTCACGCATTGCTGCTTCGGTTTCCGCATTATAGCGAGGCTGCCTCACGTCGAAGGGTAAGCCTCCCTCCATGAGGGACTTGTAGAGGAACACGTTGATGGCCTCAGTGAGGGTCATTCCTAGGCTCGCAAAGATCGATTCCGCATCAGATTTGACCTGGGGATCTACACGCATGTTGATGGTTGCCGTCTTTGCCATAGTTGCTCCTATATGATAACAATGTATATACAATGTATCACATTATTCGGAGGTAAGCAACGGAGCAGAACTCCGGCCTATGCAGCCAAATAATCATTTAGCTGTATGGGCAGTTATTACTCAGAATCTCTGAACCAAATAAATTTAACGAAACAGTTCGTCGTGTGAACCAGATCTTTGAAAGGCAGCTACTTTATCATTAGCACGCCAAATCAGTAGCCAATCTCCTGCATTTGCAATATGGCACTCATGAGAACCGAGCCAGTTACCCTTCAACGTATGCATATTATGTCTACGTTTTAGCTCATCAAGAGCCTCTGCATCATTTTGACAAACAAGCTCGATTACCTTTTCTAATGGCGTAAGGTCAATATGTCGTCTATTCAAACGTTTTACATCACGTGAAAAAGAAGGAGTGTAATCAGGTTCTAGGCGCCCCATGGTGCTAGTCCTTCAGTGCAGCTTCAAGCATTTCATGGGCTGTTTTGAAACCATGTCCACCAGAAGAAAGAATATCCTCAGCATCCTGAATACTCTTTAGGCTCTCTTCATTAGGTTCTGGATAAGAGAGTGTGAGGGGAATACGCCGCTCTCGCACAATTTGACGGTAAAAAGCTCGGGTAACCGAAGACAAGTCAAAGCCAAAATCCTCAACGATTTCTGTAGCTTCTTTTTTAGTTTGTTCATCAACTCTCACAGTAACAGAAGCCATGACTGCTCCTCCCATCTGTAAGTCATTATTATACTATTGCCTTACAAATAGGAATAGTAATTCACAAACCGAAAGTATCAGCCATTTAGATTATTGATATAACTAAGCTCGGACATTCCTTTCTATGAAGAGTAATAGGACCTTCTTCTTTATAGAAAGGATTCACAATGGAAGCCATCATTAACAGCATTCTGTTTCAAATGCAATCACTTTTATCCTGTAGCCAGCTAAATGAGCTTAGCAAGGTATTAAAGCAAGTCCTATCTCAAAAGCAGGACTACGACGGGGATTTACTCACGATTTTCCTTACAGCAAAGGAAGTCGAGGGGTGTTCGCCGAAAACCATTGCATACTATGAGAGCACACTCACTCACATGACTGCCTCAATTTCCAAGCCTTACACTCAGATCAGCAGCGACGATCTGCGACAATACCTGAACGATTATGAATCGAAACGGGATGTAGGCAAAGTCACTATCGACAATATCCGGCGTATTATGTCGAGCTTCTTCTCTTGGCTTGAAGATGAGAACTACATTGTAAAGAGTCCCGTTCGGCGGATCCATCGTGTAAAAACTGCAACGATTACTAAAGAAGTTCTCACAGACGAAGAGCTTGAGACATTACGAGACGCTTGCACAACAACACGCGACTTAGCAATCGTCGACCTACTGGCATCCACAGGAATGCGTGTTGGTGAGCTCGTCGGCCTAGATATTGCTGATGTCAACCTTCAAGAGCGAGAGTGCATTGTTACTGGCAAAGGCAATAAACAACGCCTCGTCTACTTTGACGCAAGAACAAAGCTGCATCTCATAGCATATTTATCCACACGTTCTGATAGCAGTCCTGCTCTTTTTCTCTCACTAAATGGTGCCAACGAGCGGATTAGCATTGGCGGTATTCAAACGAGATTGCGAAACCTCGGAAAGAGGACTGGCATCAATCGCGTTCATCCACATAAATTCCGTCGCACACTGGCAACCCATGCCATTGATAAAGGAATGCCCATCGAACAAGTGCAGAAACTACTCGGTCATGCCAAAATAGATACGACCATGCACTATGCCATGGTCAACCAAAACAATGTGAAGACCTCGCATAGAAGGTATTTGGAATGAGCTATATCGAACTCGGATCACTTTGCAAGTTTAGAAACGAAAACACTCCGATTGACCGGAATACGTATGTTTCTACTGAGTCGATGTTGCCAAACAAGGCTGGAATAACTCAACCGTCCTCCGTCCCTAGAAATGGCAAAGCCAGAGCCTTTCGTAGGGGTGATACGCTCATCTCAAACATTCGTCCATACTTCAAAAAGATATGGCAAGCCGACTATGACGGCTGTTGCTCCGCCGACGTGCTTGTATTCCAGCCAATCAGTTGCGATGCAGATTATCTGTATTGGCTGCTATCAGACGACGATTTCTTTGACTATGTCGTGGCAACATCAAAAGGCACAAAGATGCCACGCGGTGACAAAAAAGCAATAATGCACTTTCACACCAAAGAGATGAGAGCTGAAAGCCAGAAACATATCGCGAGCGTCCTCAATCCTATTCGGCAGTTAATACGGCTCAACAATCGGCTAAATGATTATTTGACTGCAATAGCTATGACACTGTTCAATAAAGAGTGTCCT
>URWR01000135.1 GCA_900551595.1 uncultured Coriobacteriaceae bacterium | reverse complement strand
ATGTTCAAGACAGTACAGGCAGAATTTACTGCCCGCAACATGTTTTAAAACACCTTGCGGGCAGTTCTATGCGCTACGCTTTGTCACGAAACAAAGGAATTAAAGATCTTCCTGCTTAAGCAGCTTAAATCCAGCTCCTTCAAGTTTAAAACCAGCCTCGGCAGCTTTGGCATCGCCACGGATCTTTAGTACATCGACCGCTACGCCACCCTTGCTGGAAAAACAGTAGCCATATTCGATATTGAGATTCATTTCCTCAAGTACCTCAAGCAAATCGGCAAGCCCACCAGGACGGTTGGGAACCTCAATTGCTGTTACATGTGTTCTGGTAGCACGAAAACCATGCTCATCAAGGGCCTTCAACGCAGCATCGGTATTATCAGCAATAATGCGAACCAAACCATAGTCAGATGTTTCCGCAATAGTAAGGGCATGCATATCGACATCCGCATCTCCCAAACAACGCGTAAGCGCTAGCAGGCGACCCTTACTGTTTTCGAGAAAGACAGTGATTTGAGAAATCATATCTAGTCCTCCCTTAAATCAACCACACGCTTTGCCTTGCCTTCACTTCGAGGAATGGAATGTGGCTCAACAAGATGGACGCGAACACCCACGGACAGAGCAGATTTAAGTGCCGCCTCAATATTGCGCTGCAGCTGCTCAATAGAGCTTATCTCATCAAAATCAAACCCAGGAGCAACCTCTGCCTTAAGCGTTACAACGTCAAGGTGATTCTTACGGGTAAGCTCAATTTGATACCAAGAGGACACCTGACTAAAGGTCTTCATGACATTTTCGATCTGACTCGGGAAGACATTAACGCCGCGGATAATAAGCATGTCGTCTGTACGTCCATGCAAACGATCTATGCGACGATGCGTACGACCGCAGGGGCACTCGCCCGGCAAAATCCTCGTAATATCACGGGTACGATAGCGCACAACTGGCGTTGCTTCACGGTCAACCGTTGTGAGCACAAGCTCACCCCACTCACCATCAGGCAGCAACTCTCCCGTATTAGGATCAATTATTTCGGCATAGAAATGATCTTCTGCAAGATGAAGTCCTTGCTGCTCCCAGCACTCAATAGCAACGCCAGGACCCATCGTTTCTGTTAAGCCGTAAACATCGAGAACATGATAGTTAAGCTTGCGTTCAAGTTCTGCACGGAAGTTATCCGAGAATGCTTCTGCACCATGAATTCCCGCACGAAGATGAAAATCGCGAGCAGGATCAATGCCCATGGCCAACGCTGTGTCAGCAATGTGCATAGCATAGCTAGGCGTGCAGCAGATAATAGTGGATCCCATCTCTTTGAGTACGCGAATCTGGCGCTCAGTATTTCCGGCACTCATAGGAATGACGGTTGCCCCAGCAGAGAGACCACCATAATGGGCTCCTAAACCGCCAGTGAACAAACCATAGCCATAGCAGACGTGCACGATATCATCCACACCACCGTTGGCGTATTCAATACCGCGTGCGAAGCAATCACCCCAAATTTTCAGGTCGTGTTCGGTATAGCCACCAACCGTAGCAACTCCCGTTGTACCAGACGACATATGAATTTCGCGAACCTCTGAAAGAGGTGTTGCGAACATCTTATAGGGATAATTTTCACGCAGATCTTGCTTGGTTACGAAAGGAGCACGAGAGAGATCATCGAGGCTCTTTACTGAATACGGATCAAATCCTGCAGCATCGAACGACTCTTTATAAAAAGGAACATTTTCATAACATGCGACAACAGTCTTTTTGATGCCTTCGAGTTGAATCGCCTCAATCTGATCATGAGGCAAGGTAAGAATCTCCTTCTGACTCATCCAGCAGGCCTCCCATCACCAGTCCATGCGAAATATCCACATGGACTTTCTCATTTGCAGATATGGTTCGATAATGCCATACAAAACCTTGCATCAGCGCGAGGCGACGGGGAGTGGATGCTATAAGCCCCTATGAGATTCTATGCTTGAGTTATCGCATCCGTAAACTCATAGGAACCGTCAGTTGCTACCACAAGGTAATTGTCATCATCCGATAACTCATCGTCGGTGCAAGGAATCACACTCACCTGGGCAAATTCCCGTGCAAGATTCTCAGCGGTTGCTTGGAGAATCGTCAGGTCTCCTTCATACGCCACCACATTGGCTATATAAAGGCCACCCCCACTGAGCAACCGATGAGCAGCCTTAGCACCCTCTCCATCCACCAATGCCAAATCTGGTGTTCCTGCAGCAAATACATCGTCAACTATGACATCGTAGGTAGAAGTGGCATAACGCATAAAGGAGAGCGCATCCGCACGGATAAGATTTAGTCGTCCCGTTTGTTCTGTTTTGAATTCTTGTATGAGCTCATCGAGATAAAACCAACGGCGGGCGATTCTTGTTACTACAGGATCTATCTCTACCACATCAACTGAGGCAGCATCGGTATGGGCAATAACATGTTTTGGATAGGCATAGCCACCGCCACCCAAAACCAAAAGGCGGCCTGAAGCAAGGTTTGCCTCATGTACTACCCTATCAATTGCACGATAGTATTCAAACGGCAAATCATAATGATGAGCGCCCTTATACGTACCGCTTTGCACCGTGCCATTTACTATAAAAAGCCGCACTGCCTCACCTGCTGCATCGTAGGTGTTGCATGCAAATGCCCAGCCAAAGGTGGTTCGTGGAAGAAGATGAGGCTCATACCTCCGCAGCGCATATACACCTGCAGCCGCTGTAATGGCACCAGCCGCTACGCCAGCAACTTGCCAAGCTCTTTTCTTCATGGCGCCTCCCATATCTGTATAACGCTACAAATATGAGTCTCTCATACCCACATCAATCCAGGTTGATCATCTGTATGATCGTCATCTTTCATGCTCTGGCCGGATGGATCGCCCTCATCATCTGCTCGTTCAGAGAAGGAACGATCCACGCGAGCAGGCATCCAAGCATGTCCGTGTACCGGTACAAAAGGTTCTTCTTTTCCATCGACGAGCCACACGAGACTCTCACTTCCATCTTCGTGTTTCATCCCTGCCCCCTTTCGAGCACGTATTGGGATCCTCGGCTCTATCGTGAGAAAAAGACAGAGCGCACTAGAGTACAGAGAAACTTGAAGCAACCTCCTGAGCACAAGCAAGGCCATCCACTATGGCATTCACCACCAGAGAAGATCCTGTACGGGCATCACCCGTGGCATATACCTTCGCCTCATCAGATGCACACGCAACCTCGTGCGATCCTTCCTCCGTAAGCACCGGGCGAACTCCATCACGGACTTGCACGAGCTCGCAGCCAAAGGCTTCATAAACGTCAGCTGCAGGACCAGAAAAGCCCATGGCAATAAGAACAAGTTGAGCATCGAGCACCTCTTCTGAGCCTTCGATGCGTACGGGCGCACCTGTAGACCAATCAAGATGAGCCACACGCAAACCAACGACATTGCCCGCATCGACGAGCACTTCGCGTGTATCAGCACCCCATGTCCGCGGATCTGATCCCTGTAGGTATTCGGCTTCTTGTTGGCCATAGTCACATTTACGTGTGTTTGGCCATTCCGGCCACGGATTTGTTTGTATGCGACCCTCTGGCGGCGCCGGCATAAACTCAAGCTGACGTACACTCCGAGCACCTTGTCGAAGCGCAGTAGCAACACAATCGGTACCAGTATCACCGCCGCCAATAACCACGACATCTTTGCCCTCAGCAGAATAGACTGGCGCAGGATTTTCCAGCACCGCTTTTGTTGCGGCAGTTAGATAAGCAACCGCAGGAACTACACCGCACGCATCGGAACCGGGCACCGAAAGAGACCGAGCTTTTCCAGCACCAACTGCTACTACAACAGCATCAAAGGTAGCAAGGATCTCATCGGCAGCGTCTTTCTCTGCTGCGTCGAAGTTATAGACAAATTGCACACCGCTTTTTTCCATCAACGACACGCGACGCTCAATAACTTCTTTAGGCAATTTCATGTTGGGAATGCCATACATAAGCAAACCGCCAGCACGATCAGAGCGCTCGAATACTGTTACGGCAAAGCCTTGACGTGTAAGCTCCCATGCTGCAGCCAGCCCCGAAGGACCAGAACCGATAACAGCAATCGAAGCCTTGTGCTTATCGACAGGGGCTAACGGTGTCATCATCCCAGCACGCCATGCATGGTCTGATATGGCTCGTTCGTTATCTCGAATGGTTGTCGGTTTGTCATGAAGGCCAAGGTTGCACGCGGCTTCACAGGGAGCCGGACAAACGCGGCCGGTGAACTCAGGAAACGGATTGGTAAGAGAAAGTCGCGCTGCGGCTTCATTCCACAAATTACGATAGACAAGATCGTTCCACTCAGGAATGAGGTTATGCAGCGGACAGCCAGAAACACGCGCAAATCCAAAGGCGATGCCCGCCTGACAATGAGCTACGCCGCAGTCCATACAGCGCGATGCTTGTATGCCTTGGTCTTCTTCTGAGAGAAGCTGGGCTATCTCACCAAAATCCTGTAAACGCTCTTTGATGGCCCTTTCGCCGTGGGCCTTGCGCTCATGCGCGAGAAATGCACCGCTTTTACCCATGGCTACATCTCTCCCCTCAGGGCCTCAAATGCCCGCTCCACTGCCTCTTCGGGCGCAAAGCCCGCTTCCTGTTCTTTCTTTGCCTGTTCAACGATGAGGCGATATTCCCGCGGAATAACCTTTACAAAGCGCCGACGTATTGCGCTGAATTGGAAGAGCAACTTAATACCACGAGGGCTCTGCGTACGTTCAACGTGTTCTTCCAGAAGTGCATGAATTAACTCGAAATCATCCTCATCGGGCGTAAGAAGCTCAACGAGCTCTGTATTACAACGCGATGCTAAGGTGCGGAAACGATCGTAAACATAGGCAACACCACCCGACATACCGGCGG
>URWR01000134.1 GCA_900551595.1 uncultured Coriobacteriaceae bacterium | reverse complement strand
GCCGAAGCTCGATCAAGCGTGAGGTATCCCAAGCCCAATTGTTGCAAGCGCATACAAGGTTCAACCATCTCATTGCAGATAGTCTCTGCCATAGGACGCATATCATCTGGCATAAGAGCTGGTACGGTGGGCACCCATGAGGCAAGTTCATCAAGGGTAAGCGCTGTTGCATCAGCCAGTGTCATACCATCAATTACCGGGCCATGCGCTGCTGCTGATAAACGTGTGCCTCCACAATCGGGGCAAACATCCTCTCGCAGAAAGCGATCTACGCGCGCAAGCCCCTTCTCATCTTTCGCTTTTGCCAAGGCATTTTTAACCGTATTAACTGCACTGTAATAGGTGAAATCCATCTCGGCAAAAGTGTCAGTCTTTTTGGCTTTATAGATGATATGACGCTTTTCCATTGGTCCATGGAAAACTATTTCACGCTCTTCAGGGGTTAATTCACAGAAGGGGACGTTGGTGCGTACACCCATCTCGCCACAGACTTGTTTCATAAGATCCCACATCAGGGTACCCCATGGAAGCACGGCACCATCGTCTATTGAAAGAGATTCGTCAGGCACGAGTGTTGTCTCATCAACTGTACGCACCACTCCTGTACCACCACATGTTGGACAGGCACCACCGCTATTAAAAGCAAGGTCTTCTGCACCAGGGCCATAAAACTCTGCACCGCATATCGGACAGGTAGTTGGACGCATAAGAGCAACATCCATATTGGGTGGTACATGGTGGCCGTTGGAACAAACATGACTCCCTAAACGTGAAAACATAAGGCGAAGATAATTAAGCAGCTCTGTAGAAGTACCAAAGGTGGAGTGAACATCGGGCACACCAGGTCGCTGGCGAAGCGCTAATGCAGCGGGTACATGCAATACTTCGTCCACCGTCGCCCTACCGGTTTGTGCAATCCGACGGCGCGTATAAGTAGAGAGTGCATCGAGATACCGTCGGCTTCCCTCGGCATAGAGGGTGCCCAAGGCGAGCGAACTCTTTCCAGAACCCGATACACCAGCAATACCTACTAAACAACCCAACGGTATATCTATATCTATGTTTTTGAGATTATGAACACGAGCGCCACGAACTTGTATGCAACTGGGTCGATCGTATACCTGTGATGCCATCGTGTCATCCCTTCTATCTTCGCGTGAAAGGGCAAGATGATCCACCCGCTTACCCAATGTTTCTCGATATAAGGAAATCCTCTAAGCCCAATGGGTACCATAAGACAAATTTGCAGCATCGGATCGGCTGAACGCTGCTTAATCGGGATTGGAGCCCGTATGTCTACTGCTCCGCACGACCTTGCCAATAATCAAGACTCTTGTCCAACAGCCAACACGACTGCTGATAACAACTCCTCTGGTAATGGACAACAACCTCATGATGAGCGTAAAGCACGGCGTGAGAAACGCATACACTTCGTGCTGTGTCTCTATGGTTTGTACAACTTGATATCAGGGGTCTTTGTTCTTGGCATAGCCGCTTTCCTGGGATTTATTTTAGCGACCGACGGAAAGCATGTTCTCATCAGTTCGAATGATGTGACACTTACAACGGTTCTATCTGTCTTTCAAATTGTTCTACTTATTGTAAATGCAGCAATGGCCGTTGGTCTTGGTATAGCACTTATACGTAATAAGCGTCGTCATGCAGCACAGGCGGCCTATGCCCTTATTGCCCTTAATATTGCCTCACTTGTAGTCGACATTATGTTGCATGGTGCTGTGAATAATGTCCTGGCTTCCATGGTGCATTTTGCCATTCTCATCATTATTGCAACCACGATTGACCCCACCCTTATCTCAGAACGCCGCCTTCAAAGGCACTTGCGTGAGATGGAAACCGAACAGGAAGCTGAAGAGGGTACCTTAGGCAGAGCCAAAGGTGACAGAGGTTTCATTGAGCTCGACTTCTTCAATCTCTTTTGGGTGTTTGTTGTCTGTTGTTTCTTAGGCCTTGCTATCGAAACGATTTATCACTTTGTCATTGTTGATCCAGGACACTATCAGGATCGCGCCGGTCTGTTGTTTGGCCCCTTCTCCCCCATCTATGGGTTTGGTGCCGTTCTTATGACCGTTGCACTCAATCGTTTTTATAAGGCCAATCCCATCATTATCTTTTTAGTCTCCGCTGTCATTGGCGGAATGTTCGAAGCAGCAGTGTCTTGGTTTATGCAAGTAGGCTTTGGCGCTGTTGCCTGGAGCTATGCAGGCGCTAAAGTATTTGGTCTTTTCCCCGACCCTATCGCACAGCTTACAGGGGGAAGAACCTGCATCAACTTTATGTGTATGTGGGGAGCATTGGGATTTGTTTGGATAAAAGCCTGCCTCCCGTGGCTCCTACGGCTCATCAATAAAATCCCCTGGAAACTGCGGTACTCATTCACAACGTTTTGCGCCATTCTGATGATCATCGATGGCGTTATGACCCTACAAGCGCTTGAATGCTGGTACGACCGAGAAAGCGGCATACAGCCAAATTCTCCTATCGAAGAGTTTTATGCCGATCACTTTGATAATGAGTACATGGCACATCGCTTCCAGTCTATGACCATCACACCTTCTGATTCCGCACGTGTTCCATCGCAGAAAGCATAGGCTGTTTTACGCAGCTGCTACGGGATACTCCACCTGAGCCAAGCGCGCCATGAGCTCACTCGGACTCATGTGGAGTACCGCCGCAACACTGCGGACCATTCGAATTTGTTTCTCGCGAATAAATGCCACTGAGGTACGGCGTTTTGATTCATCGCGCACATTTGCACGCGCCAGCATGCCAACCGTTCCGCCTACGGCGTATTCCAGCTGCGATATCACCTCATTGGGAAGTTCATTCGCATCGGGCTGCAGTACGCGGCACCAGAGATCTACCAGCGCATCAAGTGAGACGTCGAACACAATGTTCATTCCGCCTCTATCAAGCAGCAAACACACACGACTAATGCTGCGTTTGAGCTCATGCGTTTCCTGGGGCAAAGCTGTTTTTGTTGCAAGAAGAAAGAACGGATGTCCCTGGCGATCGGAATCGAAGACTTCTCGCAATAAAGCCCAACGAACCAACGTATCAAGATCGGCGAAATGATAGTAAAACGAGCCCCTGCTCACAGATGCTGCTTCAATAACATCACCGACTGAAATGGTTGATAAACACTGTGTCTTCAGCAGACTCCAAAGAGCATCGGCCAGCTTGCTCTTCATATGGATGCCTGCCCGAGCATTTCGCGCACTCATCGTGACTCCCTGGCAGCACGACGTGAAACAACAGGTGTTGGTGCCATAGCCGCCACAGAAGCAGCCACATCATCCAAAGCGTGACCCGCATCATCAATTGCCTGACCAGCGTCGTCGAGCGCACGGCCAGCTGCATCAACCACCATCTTGCCCCAGCGATATACCGTTTCCTCAGAAGCACGCATGCTTTCATCTGTCTTTGAAACAGCCTCGGTATTCTCAGGCTCAACATCAGGGCGAGCATCCATGACGAGCATTTGTAAACGATTCTCAATGTTGGCAAAGCTGACATCAGGATCGTAGTCAAGCGGCAAAACTTGCGCATCAGGATAAAGCTCTTTAATACGTTTGATAATGCCACGTCCAACCACATGGTTCGGTAAGCACCCAAACGGTTGGAGCACCACAAAGTTACGCACGCCATGAGAGGCATGGTGCAAAATCTCGCCAGGGATAAGAACACCTTCACCCGCATCAAACGTGTGATGAATAATGGTGTCGCTCTTGCCAACCAACTCGGGCAACGTTGTTGCAGGTTCATGCAACGGGAAGTTGCGTGCAATGGTGTCGGTAAGAGCACAAGACGCCGAGAAAATCTCATCTGCCGTAGCATTCCAAGCGCGTTCTACCAGTGGGAGCGAAACATGGTATTCACGCGATTGCGCATGGCGGTTGAAATATATCTTGCGAATGACATCGGTCATGCGCGCTTCGATAATTTCTAGTCCATTATCTTCAAGATAGCGCTCGATCTCATGATTGGCGCCTGGATGGAAGTTAAGCAAATACTCGCCAACGATGAGAACGCGTGGGCGTCGAGGAGCATCAGACATCTCTACTGAAGACAACAGCTCCATACCATGACGGAATGCTACCGGAGCCGCCAGAGCACCATGCGAAGCAATAGCATCTATCAGCTCATCAAGCGCCTGTTCAAAGGCCTTATCGGCACTGCCCGGGTCGATTTCATACGGGCGAACACGCCTGAGCATTGCCTCCAGCTCATCAATCATCGGTAAGCCCGTAGCAATATCTATTGAAGCGCCCAGCCCCAAACGGAAACCGGGATGCATATTATGAGCATCCTCACCATCATTGGTAATTATCGGTACCTGAGCATAGCCAGCATCGTCCAATGCCTTACGTAAAAGGGCACCATAATGCGTAAGGCGACAATCACCCACGTACTTAGCCATCATAACGGCAGTGGTATTTAGGTCATATGTGCCGCTTTCCAGAGCAGCAAGGCACTCGCCAATGACCACCTGTGCCGGGAAACAAATGTCGTTATGAACGTATTGTTTTCCAAGTTCAATAGCACGATCACGGCCTATGGGGAGCGAGACCATCGTAAGGCCCTGGCGAGAGGCTGCCGCAGCCATCAAGCGACTAAATGCATGCGAGGTATTGGGCACCAAAACGGTGTAGCGGTTTTTATCGCCACGGCGGAACTTCTGTGGATATGGATCAGGTAGCTCGTGAGGCTCAGGAATCACGCCTTCTGCCAGCTCATGAGCACGACGCTCATGAACGGTTGCCACAAAGGAACGTACACGGATACTTAGAGGACCCGTAGCATCAGATTCGTCGAGCTTGAGAATAAGCGGGGCCTTCTCGCCTGTTTCGTGCATCAAACGAACAATCTCATCGGAGAGATAGGCATCGTGACCACATCCGAAACTGACGATCTGCACATACTCCAGGTAATCCTTCTGGGCTGCCAGAATAGCAGACGACAGCATCC
>URWR01000133.1 GCA_900551595.1 uncultured Coriobacteriaceae bacterium | reverse complement strand
CTGAAGCCGATGAGAATGAATACACCGGTGCCGATGCAGAAGTCCATCAGGTTCTTCATCAAAATGTTGCCGGCATTTTTTGCACGGGTGAAACCCGTTTCTACCATGGCGAAGCCGGCCTGCATCCAGAAGACCAGCGCCGCGCCCATCAAAAACCAGACGCTGAAGATCTCGCTTGTCATATGTTCGTCCTCCTAAGTTTAAGCCCTAGTGATTTGAAAATAGAAAAGGGTGTGCACGTTTGGTTCCTGAAACGGAACCCCGTGCACACCCTTGTGCCTATATTGAATTTTTCATCCCTTGTCCGTTTGAAACGGTATGTTCAAAGCCCCTTATACTCTGAACATCAGATCGCCGTAGCTCGGGTACGGCCAGTAATCGGAAGAGACCAGCGTTTCCATCTCGTCCACAACGGCTCTCAGCTCGGTCATGGCGGTGATGACGGAATCCTTATAATAGGTCGCAACCTCAATCGGATCTTCGCCGACTTCCTTCACGCCGATGATGGCGTTATCGAGCGCAGCAAGCTTCTTATATGCGCAGTCCTGCAGGCCGGAAAGACGCTTGATGATATCAAGCTCCGCTTCGCACGGAATGTCATCGCTGATGGCCTTCTTCGTGGCAACACCGCTTGCAAGCTCCGCAACATAAGAGGAAACAGCGGGGAGAATATCGCGCTTGACCATATCACTTGCGGTGAGCGCTTCGATGTTGATGGTCTTCGCGTACGTTTCGAGGATGATGTCCTGTCTGGACTGCATCTCGACTTCGGTGTAGATCTTATGCTTTGCAAAGAGCTTCACGTTCTTTTCGTCGGTGTAGTGCGGCAGTGCGTCTACCGTGGTCGGCAGGTTCGTCAGGCCGCGTCTTGCAGCTTCGACCTTCCAAGCGTCCGCATAGCCGTCGCCGTTAAAGATGATACGCTTGTGCTCTTTGATGACACGCTTGATGAGTGCGTTCAGTGCCGACATGAAATCATCGCTCTTGCCCTCAAGCTCGTCTGCGAACTGCTCGAGCTCATCGGCGATAATCGTGTTCAGCATGATGTTCGGGCAGGCGATGTTGAGCTGCGAGCCGAGGCTTCTGAACTCGAACTTGTTGCCGGTGAAAGCGAACGGGGAGGTTCTGTTTCTGTCCGTTGTATCCTTTGTGAAGGACGGCAGAACGTTTACGCCAATCTCCATGTTGACGCGGAGTGTGCCGCCGTAGACCGTGCCGGTCTCAATGGCGTGCAGGATAGCTGTAAGCTCGTCGCCGAGGAAGATGGAGATGATGGCCGGCGGCGCTTCGTTTGCGCCGAGGCGATGATCGTTGCCTGCGGAAGCGACGGAGACACGCAGCAGATCCTGATACTCGTCAACACCCTTGATAACAGCGGCGAGGAACAGGAGGAACTGTGCGTTTTCCTGCGGCAGCTTGCCCGGCTCAAACAGATTCTTGCCGGTATCGGTGGAAATAGACCAGTTGTTGTGCTTGCCGGAGCCGTTCACGCCTGCAAACGGCTTTTCATGCAGCAGGCAGACAAGGCCGTGGCGGAGCGCAACGTTCTTCATTGTCTCCATGGTCAGCTGGTTGTGGTCGGTCGCAACGTTCGTGGTGGAGAAGATCGGCGCCAACTCGTGCTGTGCCGGGGCGACCTCGTTGTGCTTTGTCTTAGCAAGCACGCCGAGCTTCCACAGCTCTTCGTCGAGCTCCTGCATGAACGCGGCAATTCTCGGTTTGATTGCGCCGAAGTAATGATCTTCAAGCTCCTGGCCCTTCGGTGCGCGTGCACCGAACAGCGTGCGGCCCGTGTAAATGAGGTCCGGGCGCTCATCGTAGAGCTTTTTATCGACAAGGAAATATTCCTGCTCCGGGCCGACGGTCGTGATGACACGCTTTGTCGTGGAGTCGCCGAAAAGGCGGAGGATACGAACGGCCTGTGCGCTCAACGCTTCCATGGAGCGCAGCAGCGGGGTTTTCTTCTCCAGCACCTCGCCGCCGTAGGAACAGAACGCCGTAGGAATGTACAGGGAGTGATCTTTAATGAATGCGTAGGAGGTCGGGTCCCATGCGGTGTAGCCGCGGGCTTCAAACGTTGCGCGCAGACCGCCGGAAGGGAAGGAAGAAGCATCCGGCTCGCCCTTGATGAGCTCCTTGCCGGAGAATTCCATGATGATGCGGCCGTCTGCCGTCGGAGAAATGAAGCTGTCGTGCTTCTCGGCGGTGATGCCGGTCATCGGCTGGAACCAGTGCGTAAAGTGTGTTGCACCAAGCTCGAGAGCCCACTCCTTCATGGCATGGGCAACCTCATTTGCAATGTCGAGGTCTAGTGGTTTGCCTTCATGAATGACGCGTGAAAGCTCTTTGTAGGTTGGTTTTGGGAGACGTTCTTGCATGACGGTGTCGTTAAACACCTTGCTGCCAAACTCCTCCGTAACCTTACTTTTAGGCATTACCCGCTCGCTTTCTCTCGATTCGGTGACATCTCTGCCACGTGTGTACTCTGACACGGTAAGGGTTACGAGTCGCCCTTTTGTTTCGCATGCATAAAATCAAAAGAACTTGCACGTTTCTGTTTGGAATCATACAAGGTTATCTTGAGTTTCGCGAGGTTTGTGAGGGTAATTTGACAGCGCTAAAGAGTGTGAGATAATGTCGACTGCATTTATTGCCTGGGGACGTAGCTCAGCTGGGAGAGCGCTGCCTTCGCACGGCAGAGGCCGAGGGTTCAAATCCCTTCGTCTCCACCTACGGAAAGATTCTGGACGTGTTCCAGATGTGAGCGGCATTTGTCGCGATAGGGCCTTCCATTTGGAGGGCCCTTACTTGAAGGGATGATCGACATGTCTGGCGCCTGGGATACAACGGCATCAGCAGTCGATAAGAACGATTTACAGCTTCTGACTGGCAATCTTCCTCGTGCTTGTGAACTTTGTCCTCGTCGATGTGGTGTCAATCGCAGCTCGGGTGCGATGGGTATTTGTGGAGCGACCGATGCCCTTCGTCTTGCCCGTGCGGCGCTTCATATGTGGGAAGAACCTCCCATATCTGGTGAAGCCGGCTCAGGCACAATCTTTTTCAGCGGTTGTTCGCTTAAGTGTATCTACTGTCAGAACCATGAAATATCAACAGGCAACTTCGGCATAGATGTTTCGCCCGAGCGCTTGGTTGAAATAATGCTCGAGCTACAGGAGCAAGGCGCCCTTAATATCAATTTGGTAACCGCAACACACTATGCGTATCTGTTGCCCAATGCCGTTGCTGAGGCGCGCAAACAAGGGCTTAGAGTTCCTATCGTTTACAACACGAGCGGCTATGAACGTGTAGAGGCAGTTCGCGAACTGGGTGCTTCAACGGTAGATATTTGGCTTACAGATTTTAAATATGGCAATGCCGCGCTTGGAAAAAAGCTTTCCCATGTGGATGACTATCCTCTTGTTGCTGGTGCTGCTTTACAAGAAATGATTCGGTGCTTGCAGCGTGCGGGTGGAAGACAGGAGTCTTCCGAGGGCATCCTTACGCGCGGCATTATTGTGCGCCACCTGGTACTTCCAGGCCATGCAGATGATTCCTGTCGAGTATTGGATCTTGTGCACGATATTGCGGGAGACGCACTTGATGAAATCGATCTTTCGATTATGAATCAATACACGCCAAATGCTGAGATGCGCGCTCATGGTGGTCAGCTTGCACGAGGGATAAATGATACAGAATACGAACAAGTGCTTTCCTATGCAGATGAGCTTGGTTTTCCCACGGTATACTGGCAAGAAGGTGGCACGGTAGATGAGAGTTTTGTGCCAGCATTCGATACCACAGGGGTGCTTCCTCGTGCTGAGAATAATTAGTTTTTCATCCCATAGAAAGGGGATTTAGATGGCCGAAGACGATACCGCTCGCGACTCCGGTCCGCTCACCGATTCTGAACGAGCGGAATTGGAGCAACTGCGAGCAGAGCGCGCCGCTCGCGCCGAAGCAGCAGAACGTGCAGAACTTAAAAAATTACGCGCTGAGCGTGAACGTGTACGCATCCAACAGGAGCAGGACAAGCATATCCAAGAGCTCAGAGAACGTAACCGTAAGCTCATGGAACCGGATGACGAGGATTTATCCATGCCCGTTGCCCAGCGCGTTGTGCTCGGTGTTCTGGCCTTTATCGTCCTTGCCTTTGTGGTGTATTTAGTAACAGGAAATCTTTAGGACGTAAGATTCCTAAAGAGATGGAAAGGAAGCCCTGTTATGTCTCTGACCGATAGAACAAAACCGACTGATGTTGCCCTTAATACCGACTTATATGAACTTACAATGGCTCAGGGCTTTTTTGAATCGGGATTAACTGAAACAAAGGCATGCTTTAACGTTTTCTTTAGGGAATGCCCCTTTGATGGCGGCTATGCGGTTGCTTGTGGAACAGGTCAGGTTGCAGAGCTTGTTGAGAATTTCCGTTTCGATGAAGAGTCAATCAAGTATCTCTCGTCTCTCGAAGCTCCTGGTGGTGGCCCTCTATTCAAACCAGCCTTCTTGGAGTATTTGCGCACGTTCCGTATGCACATTTCGGTTTGGGGTGTACCGGAAGGAGAAGTGGTATTTCCGCGAGAGCCTCTCTTGAGAGTCGAAGGCCCTGTTATAGATTGTCAGCTTATTGAGACCGCTCTTCTCAATCTTGTGAATTTCCAAACCCTTGTAGCTACAAAAACAGCTCGTGTTGTTCAGGCGGCAGAAGGTCATGCCGTCTCTGACTTCGGTTTGCGTCGTGCACAGGGTCCTGATGGTGGGCTTGCGGTTGCACGCGCCTCTTATGTTGGCGGTGCGGGCTCTACTTCGAATTGCCTTGCGGGCCGCATCTATGGCATTCCTGTCTTTGGAACCCATGCTCATTCATGGGTTATGGCATTCCCCACAGAGCTCGATGCGTTTCGTGCTTTTGCGAAATCAAGTCCTAAGAACTGCACGCTTCTGGTGGATACCTACGATGTAGATCACGGTATTGCCAATGCCATTACCGTCGCAAAAGAGATGGAAGC
>URWR01000132.1 GCA_900551595.1 uncultured Coriobacteriaceae bacterium | reverse complement strand
ACCACGAGCAGCAAGACCGACGGCGCGGATATCAGCTTCAGCCTTCTCGCCGAGCCGGGAGACCAAGCCCTGAACATCTTCAAGCTGCTTGGAAAACTCGGAGCGTGTAGTTATCTTTGCCATTAGCTAAACCTCCCGGAGAGATATTCTTGTGTACGCTGTTCTTTAGGATTCGAGAACAGCTCTTTTGTAGGTCCAGACTCAATGAGCTCGCCCAGATAGAAGAAGGCAGTTTTATCTGCAACACGCGTTGCTTGCTGCATATTGTGTGTTACTACCACAATTGTATGCTCATGAGCCAACTGCGCCATAAGCTCCTCAACCATTGAAGTTGAAATGGGGTCAAGAGCGCTCGTGGGCTCATCCATAAGCAGAATCTCTGGATCGGTTGCCAAAGCACGTGCGATACAAAGACGTTGCTGCTGGCCACCTGAAAGTCCCAACCCGCTCTTATCGAGTGAATCTTTGACCTCATCCCACAAGGCAGCTTCGGAAAGCGTACGCTCGCACACCTCATCCCCTTCGGTACGAGAAATATGGCGCATGCGTTTAAGGCCATAAAGCACATTCTCACGAATGCTCATGGGGAAGGGATTGGGGTGCTGAAAGACCATGCCCACATGGATACGCAGTGTGTTGGCATCCATGTCAAAGATATTATTACCCTCAAACTCAATGGTGCCTTCAGTACGAACTGAGCTTACAAAATCACTCATACGGTTGAATGTGCGCAGCAAGGTGGACTTACCACATCCAGAAGGACCAATAAAAGCCGTAGCACGATTCTTAGGGATATCTAGTGATATGTGTTTGAGCGCCTGAAAATCTCCGTACCACAGATTGAAATCACGGATGGAGATGGCCACATTCGACGCTCCAGACGGTGCGTCCTGCGTGATGTTCTCGTTGTCCATATTAGCCAAACCTTCCGCTGAGATAATCCTGGAGACGTTGGTCTTTGGGCGCAGAGAAAATCTGCTTGGTAGTACCCGTCTCAACCATGTCACCCACATAGAAAAATGCTGTGTTGTCAGAGACACGCGTTGCCTGTTCCATATTGTGCGTAACGATAATCTCGCAAATACCCGACTCAGCAATGGAACGAATTGTCTCTTCTACCGCATAGGTAGAAATCGGGTCAAGAGCAGAGCAAGGCTCATCGTAGAGCACCACGTCAGGCTTCATTGCAAGCGTACGAGCAATACACAGACGCTGCTGCTGACCACCAGAAAGCGCATGGGCACTCTGATTGAGCTTATCCTTCACTTCATCCCACAAAGCAGCCTTGCGAAGCGATTCTTCTACCAGCTCATCACCCTCAGCACGGCTATGAATACGACCGTGCTTCTTAGGAGCAAAGAGGATGTTTTCGCGAATAGACTTACGAAATGGCGTGGGTTGCTGAAATACCATGCCAATAGACTTACGCAGCTCATACAGATTGACATCACGCGTATTGACATTGGCTCCGTGGTAGATAATCTCGCCGCCTACAACACAGCGAGAAATCTCGCGGTTCATAAGGTTAAGGCAGCGCAGAAACGTTGATTTGCCACAACCAGAAGGACCGATAAGAGCAGTAACCTGTCCCCCTTCGAAGTTTAAGGAAGTTGGATGCAATGCCTCATGAGTGAAATCGTACTTGACTGTCACATCATGTGTTGAGAGCAGGCAATCCTTTACGGCTGGCGTTTGATTCTGAGTTGTCATTCGGCTGTCAGCCTCCTAGCAAGAACCTTACCCAACACACGTGCCAACACGTTAAAGAGCAGCACACACACAAGCAGTACGGCCGCAGTACCCCATACGATTTCATCATTACCAGGGGTTGGCTCCATCTTGAGCTTCCAAATATGAACAGCCAATGTCTCGGCAGGACGGAAAATATTCCAAGGATTGGTTGGAGCTGCAAGATTTGTGCTAGCAAAGTTCAAGCGTGCTGCCGCAGAACCAGAGGTAAAGATAAGAGCTGCAGCCTCACCAAATACGCGTCCAGCAGAAATAACAATACCGGTTACAATTGCCGGCATAGCAGCTGGTAAAAGGACGTTGATGGTGGTTTCCCAACGCGTAAGACCCATCGCAAGTGAGGCATCACGCTGACTCGCAGGAACATCTTCGAGTGCTTGCTGGATAGTCCGGACAAGAATTGGGATATTGAACATCGTAAGAGCAAGCGCACCTGCGATGATGGAAATTCCCCAACCAAGTACAACAACAAAGAACAACGATCCAAACATGCCAACCACGATAGAAGGCAAACTCGAAAGTGTTTCGATAGCCGTTTTTGCCGCCGACGTCATCCAGTTATCAGGCGCGTATTCAACGAGGAAAATCGCTGCACCCAACGAAATGGGAACAGAAATAATAAGTGTGATAATCAGCAGGTAGAACGAGTCAAACAGCTGGTAAAGAATACCGGGCGCTACATCATCGGTTGATGGGTTGGTCAAAAATCCAGGCGAAAGCGCCTTACCAAGACCCATATACAGAATGTAGGCAATAATCGCAACGAGCAAAAACATGACAAGCCCTACGATGACCGTAAGAACACCCGTTGCAAATTTGTCCTGAGCGCCAATCTTTTTGGCATGAGCAGCAAGATCAACCTGCATGGATCGCTGATTTGTCTGATCATTCTTAGCCATGCTGTTTAGCTCCCCTCTTACCAATTATGTGAATGAGGACAATGAAGAAGAGCGACATCAACAGCAAGAGCAAGCCAAGCGACCAAAGCGCATGGTACTCAACAGAGCCCGTCGTAGCATTGGAAAGCCCCGAAGTGAGAGCCGTGGTAAGTGTCGCAGCTGGATCGAGAAGACCAGTAGGCATAGAACGCTCTACGCCACCGATTACCATTTGCACTGCCAATGTCTCACCGAAGGCACGGGTCATGCCGAGAATGACAGCCGTCATAAGAGATGGAAGCGCACTCTTGAGTACAACATGCCACACGGTTTGCCACCGTGTACAACCAAGCGCATACGAACCTTCACGATATTCGTTTGGGACTGCTGCTAATGCATCGATGGAAAGCGTCGTTACCGTGGGCAAAATCATTACAGCCAATACAATCGATCCGGAAAGAATACCGGCACCTGTTGCAGCTGCTTCCCCAAAAATTGCACGCATCGCACTATTGACCACTGAAAGGCCCAGTACGCCGTATACGACTGATGGGATTCCCACCAGAAGCTCGACAACTGGCTGGAAGAAACGGCGCCCAAATCCAGGTGCGACCTCAACAACAAAAATCGCAGAACCAAGAGCAATTGGAAGTGCAATAACAGTTGAAAGCAGTGTGACGGAGAATGACCCAACGATCAGTGGCAAAGCTCCAAAACGCTGTTGATCGGGAATCCAATTTTGTCCACTTAGAAATGACCAGAGGTTAATGCCATCCTGAAAAAATGTGGCAAGACCTTGCTGGGCCACCATCACAATGAGGGTAACAACGACAAGAGCAACCAAAGCAACGCACAATGTTGTGATGCTAAACCCTATACCCTCTAACCTGCGCTTTGGCATCTGTTTCGCCATTACGCAACCTTTCTCTACCTACAGCGAGGCGCCCATCGCATGGAAGGACGCCTCGCCCAACATATATATGCTTAAACTGAATTAGATAGCGGTGACGTTACCGTCAACGTCTTTCTTAACCTTCATACCGTTCAGAGGAATGAAGCCCTGCTCAGGAACGAGATTTGTCTGAACTTCATCAGAGAGCATATAGTCAATGAATGCCTTGGTAACATCATCGGCATCGTTTCTTGTATACATATGCTCGTAAGACCAAATATTGAAGTCACCGGACTCAACATTCTCCTGAGTTGGTGCTACACCATCAACAGAAAGAGCCTTGAACTTAGAGTCGTCGAAGTAGTTGAAGGCAACATAAGAAATGGAACCCTCAGTCTGGGAAACCTTGTCCACAACTGTGCCTGAAGAATCCTCTTCAGCAACCGGCTTGAAGGAATCAGGAACGGTAGCACCCTGGAGAACAGCATCCTCGAAGGTTGCACGAGTGCCAGAACCAGCCTTACGGTTAATTACCTGGATGGTGCCAGCGGTGCCGCCTACCTGGCTCCAATCGGTAATCTCACCAGTAAAGATACCCTTGAGCTGTTCGGTCGTGAGGTCGTCAACATCAACAGATGGATTAACAATGGGACCCATGCCTACAATAGCCACCTGGTTGTCAACGAGATTCTCGACATCAGCAGCATCGAGCTTGGTCTCTGCAAAGACATCGGAACGGCCAATCTGCACCTTGCCATCCTTGATGTCGGAAAGGCCCTGACCAGAACCACCAGCAGAAATAGAGATGGAAACGTCGGGGTTTGCGTCCATAAAGTCGTTAGCAGCTGCTTCTACGAGCGGCTGGAACGATGTAGCACCGGAGCATGAAATGGATCCGGACAGTGATTCACCGGAGCCGGATGCTGCCTGCTCACTTGAGCCACCGCAGCCTACCAGACCAAGGCCAGCCACTGCTGCGGCTGAAATGCCAGCGAAAGAAAGGAACTGACGACGAGACATCTTGTTATCGAGCATGTTGCTCCTTCCAGGGACTTACCTGTTTTTGTATTGTGGAAACAGATCGCTCTGTTCCCCTGCCATCACATCCTATGCGCCGTCAGTCCCCTAAATTCACCCCGTTTACGAGTGCTTACATAGATGTGACTACTCCTTACATTTTCCTGACATTAACCTCGTCGTCACATGACTGAAACATTGCGTGCTCTCTCTTTAATTGTTCTTGCAGTTCGTTTTAACTGGGAAAATGTATACAAAGTGAAGAATTCTTTAGGTACCAAACTTTATTAGTTCGGCACCTTGACATCTCTAGTAACGGGTACCAAAATGCCTTACGCACATAGAGATGGCACGCATCCAAAAGGAGGCTGTGATGGCCACATCGGCTCTGCGCGCCGTGCACCAGCAGGAGTCACCAAACAAGCGGGTACTTCATGACTTCGGCTACTTTGGCCACTATCTCTGGCTACACCCTCCGCGCACC
>URWR01000131.1 GCA_900551595.1 uncultured Coriobacteriaceae bacterium | reverse complement strand
GTGCACCGGCTTGGATCCACAAGGTATGTTCCAAGTACGAGAAACTATGCGCACGCTTGCCGATGAAGGTCGCTCCGTCATTCTGGTCACCCATTATCCAGAAGACATAATTCCTCAAATTCAGCGCGTCCTGCTCATTAAGCAGGCCGAAGTGTTTGCCGACGGCCCCAAAGACGAGATACTGACCAATGAGGTTATGAGCAGTCTTTTTGATGTTCCGCTGGAGGTGGGCCACCACGGTGAGTGGTATTCCTTGCGCGGTGCTCACAAATAATGGGATTTGCTCTTTTATTGGACTGTAAATTGGTGTAATGTTCGCTTCATTGAGTAAATGCGAGGACGGGGCGAGTACCGGCCCAACTCATCTCACAGTGAGCAGGCATAGGTGAGAACCTGCGGTGAGCGGCCACGAAACACCCCTGAGCAGCTTGGACGTCTCGTATACGCGCATGGGCCATCCCCCATCGTGTGTGCCACACTCCCAAGCCGGAGCCTACCGTTACAGGCGTCGGGTAGTCATACCTCTCACCTCGCACTTCTCTATATAGAGATGTTTAGGAGGGAGAGAGATGGAGCTTCGCAGCGACGCCATCAAAAAAGGGTTGGCTCGGGCACCTCATAGAAGTCTTCTTAAGGCAGACGGTCTCACCGATGAGGAACTCGAACGTCCATTAGTAGCTGTTGTTTCAGCCCAAAATGAAGTAATTCCAGGTCATCTTCATCTTCAGCAAATTGCCGATGCTGTAAAAGCTGGCATTCGCATGGCCGGTGGTACGCCACTGCAGGTTAATACCATCGGTGTCTGTGATGGCATCGCCATGAATCATGAGGGTATGCGTTTTTCACTTACCAGCCGCGAAGTTATTGCCGACTCGGTAGAGTGCGCCATTCAAGGCCATCAATTCGATGCTATGGTCCTCATCCCCTCCTGCGACAAAATTGTTCCCGGCATGCTTATTGCTGCTGCTCGTTTGGACATTCCGACCGTACTTGTCTCCGGCGGCCCCATGCTTGCAGGACGCGGTCGCACCGGCGAGCAAACCGACCTCAATTCGCTTTTTGATGCCGTAGGACAAGTGACAGCAGGCACGATGAGCGAAGAGGAGTGTCATTGGCTTGAGGGCACTGCTTGTCCGACCTGCGGTTCCTGCTCAGGTATGTTTACCGCCAACTCCATCTGCTGTCTCGCCGAAGCCCTTGGTATTGCACTTCCCGGAAATGGCACCATACCTGCTGTTTATTCCGAGCGCATTCGCCTGGCCAAGCATGCTGGTATGAAGGTTATGGAGCTCGTGGAAAAGGGCATCACGGCACGCCAGATTATCAACGAGCGCTCCATCCATAACGGCATGGTGCTTGACATGGCCTTTGGTGGCTCAACCAATACCATGCTTCACCTCACCGCTATCGCTCGCGCAGCAGGCTGCCCTGTCACTATGGAAGATTGGGATCGCGCATCCGCCGAAACCCCCAATATCGTTCGCATTGCTCCGGCAGGTCCTCTGCATATTCAAGATCTCAATGATGTTGGTGGCGTATCGGCAATTATTGGCGAGCTTGGCCGCACTGGTCACCTCGATTTGACCGCCCTTACCTGCCACGGAACCATGGAAGAATGGGTTGCAGCGTGCCCTGCTCCCGATGGTGAAGTTGTCCGTACCGTCGAAAACGCTTATTCGCCCGATGGCGGACTCAAAGTTATGCATGGCAATCTTGCTCCCGATTGTGGTGTCGTCAAGAAGAGTGCCGTTGCTCCCGAGATGTGGCAGCACTCTGGCCCTGCGCGCGTTTTCAATTCCGAAGAGGAAGCGTGTGAGGCAATCTTTGGCGGAAAGATCAATCCTGGTGATGTAGTAGTTATTCGCTATGAAGGACCAGCTGGTGGTCCTGGCATGCGCGAAATGCTCACCCCCACTTCCGCCATTTGTGGCATGGGATTGGCAAGCTCGGTTGCCCTTATCACTGATGGACGTTTCTCCGGCGCGAGCAAAGGCCCATGCATTGGTCATGTTTCTCCTGAAGCTGCAGCAGGTGGCCCTATCGCACTTGTCGAAGAAGGCGATCAGATCTCCATTGATATTCAAGCAGGTACGCTTACGCTCGATGTTTCCGATGATGAACTCGCACGTCGTCGTGCCGCTTGGGAGCCACCAGCACCCAAATACACAACAGGCGTTCTCTCTCGCTATGCACAGTTGGTTTCGAGCGCAGACAAGGGGGCATACCTTTCATGATTACCACCGAAGAAAAAATTGAGCGCAAGCGCCGTGCCATTGAAGGGCGCCCACTTGGCCCTGGTAGTCACACCGAGCATGAAGGCAAAACCATGACGGGTGCTCAGGCCATCATTGCGAGCCTTGAGGCTGAAGGTGTGGATACCATCTTTGGTTATCCCGGTGGTCAAGCCATCAAGATTTACGACGCCCTGTACGACTCAAAGAAGATCCACCACATTCTTGCTCGCCATGAGCAGGCAGCCGTGCATGAGGCTGATGGCTATGCGCGCTCCACTGGCAAAGTTGGCGTTGTGTTAGTTACTTCGGGACCTGGTGCCACGAACACGGTAACAGGCATTGCTACGGCCTATATGGATTCAGTTCCTCTGGTTGTTATTACTGGCCAGGTTACCCGTGGAGTCATTGGTACCGACTCCTTCCAGGAATCTGACATTGTTGGCATTACCATGCCTGTGGTAAAGCACAGCTATTTGTTGCAGTCAACCGATGACCTTACGCGCACGTTCCGTGAGGCGTTCTATATTGCTTCAACTGGGCGTCCTGGCCCCGTGCTTATCGATGTCCCCAGCGATCTTTCTGGGGCAGAAATGGTCTTCCACTATCCCGATAAGATCAGCCTGCCAAGCTATCGTCCCACCTATAAGGGCAACGCAAAGCAGGTTCGCGAAGCAGCTCGCTATATTCAGCAGGCTAAGAACCCTCTGATCAGGGCGGGCGGCGGCATTGTTACCAGCCATGCCTGCGTTGAGCTTACACAGCTGGCCGAGCGTATGTGCATCCCGGTGGTTACCACCCTTATGGGCAAGGGTGCTATGCGCTGCTCGAACCCACTCAACCTGGGTCCCGTGGGTATGCATGGCTCCAAGTACGCAAATCGTGCCGTAACGGAATGTGACTTGCTCATTGCCGTTGGTGCCCGTTTCTCAGATCGTGTCACCGGCAAGGTTTCTGAGTTCGCACCCCACGCAAAGATTATTCACGTTGATATAGACCCTGCCGAAATTGGCAAGATCGTTCCCGCCGACGTTCCTATTGTTGGTGATGCGCGCGGTGTTCTCGCTGCTCTGAATGACCAGCTTGCTAAGATTGACGCTCAGCCTGTGGGCAAGGAATGGTTTAAAGAGGTTTGCACCTGGCGTGAGCGCTGGCCTTTCTACACAGCAGATTTTGCCGACTATCCCGACAAAATCGCTCCAGAGGTCGTACTCGAACACCTCTCTCAAAAACTTGATCCAGAGGCGAGTATTGTTACCACCGAGGTCGGCCAACATCAGATGTGGGCGCTTCAAAACATTCATCGCGAGCATGCGCGTACCTTTATTTCTTCCGGTGGCTTGGGCACGATGGGCTTTGGCTTCCCCGCTGCCATCGGAGCAAAGATCGCCTGTCCAGAAGATGAGGTTGTCTGCATTGCCGGCGACGGTTCTTTCCAGATGAACTTGCAGGAAATGGCCACTGCAATCGTTAATAACGTGCCCGTAAAGGTGCTTATTATCGATAACCGCGCTCTGGGCATGGTGCATCAGTGGCAGCACCTTTTCTACCACGACCGCTACTCATCCACTGAGCTTGCTCCAGTGCCAGATTTTGTTGCTCTGGCTCAGGCGTATGGCTGGCAAGGTGCTCGCATCACTCATCCTGATGAGATCGACGATGCTCTTGACGCCATGCTCGCCAGTGATGGTCCGTATCTGCTGGATGTGATTATCCCCACAATGCAGACGGTTTACCCCATGGTTGCACCTGGTGCCGCCCTTGATGACATTATCGGCGCTCTCGATGTAACCCTTGGTGGTGTACGCATTACCCAGAAGGGTTTTGACGATGCAGATGCCGCAGCATCGGTTCGCCACGTCAGCGATGACGACTCCGATAACTTTGATGATGAGGTGTCCGATGAGGAAGGAGGCGACGAGTAATGAAGCACATTCTCTCGGTACTCGTTGAAAATAAGAGCGGTGTGCTCTCCCGAGTAACTGGCATGATTTCTCGCCGCGGTTTCAACATTGATTCTCTTTCCGTAGCCCCCACCGAAGATGAGACTAAATCACGTATGACCATTGTGGTCGATGCCGATAGCGTTGGATTTGAGCAGATTTGTAAGCAGCTTCATAAGCTCGTAAGCGTATTTAAGATTCTGGACCTTACGGGCACTGATGCAGTTGAACGTGAGCTCATACTTTTCAAGGTTAATGCCGCCCCTGACCGCCGTCACGAGATCATTGAAATCGCCAATATCTTCCGCGCAAAAGTGGTAGATGTGGGCAAGAACTCACTGACCGTTGAAGCAACGGGCACCCAATCTAAGCTTGATGCTATGGAAGATCTCTTCCGTGGTTACGGCATCAAGCAGCTCACACGCACCGGCAAAATTGCTATGTCGCGTGGCTCGCACGATTAGAGGGCTAAAGAGAGTTTGGGGCTCTTTACACCCAACCGCCTACCAACATCAGAGCTTCCGGTAGGCCACCTGTGGTACCAAACTGCAACACTCCGTTGCAGTTTGAGGTATAGCGAAGGAAAGAAGGAACAAGAATGGCAGTAACGATCTACTACGAGGCGGATGTCGATCCAAGCATAATCCAAAGCAAGAAGATCGCCATCATTGGCTACGGCTCTCAGGGCCATGCTCATGCTCTTAACCTTATGGACTCCGGCTGCGATGTTCGCGTTGGTCTCCGCGAGGGCTCCAAGAGCGCCGAGAAGGCTCGCGAGGCTGGCCTCAAAGTCATGAGCATGGATGACGCTGCTGAAGAAGCTGACTTCATCATGATCCTCACGCCCGACGAGACACAGCCCAAGGTCTACGAAGAACACA
>URWR01000130.1 GCA_900551595.1 uncultured Coriobacteriaceae bacterium | reverse complement strand
TAACCACACGCTCAGGAAGGGCTGTGCCCGTTCCTAGGATGCGGAAGCCCATTTAGGCCCTCCCCTCGTCACCCATACGACGCGCAGAGTTGCTATCGCTGGTGTGTTCACTTTTCGAGCTCTTGTCTGTACGGTCACTGCGATAAAAACGTTCAAGACGTCCAAGAGCAACCAGTAAAAGATCAACGTCGCGCGATGACATGCCCTTTGTAATGGCGCGTGCCATATTGCGATAAAACCCTTGACGAACTCGATAAAGACGAGTGCCTTCGCCTGTGAGTGCAACATTTACGCATCGTGCATCGTCTTTGCTGCGTGTCTTTGTGAGCAGACCCTTCCGCACAAGCTTATTGACACTTGCGGTCGCTGAAGAACCTTTCACTTCAACAGCAGCAGCGATGGCACTTACCGTAACGCTACGCCCTTGCCCCAAGGTTTCATCGCCAACGAACTGTATGATCCTTGTTTCGCCCATGGACAAACCGCCCACAAGACCCTCTTCTGAATTGTATACGGAGAAAAGCAGATCGCTCACCTCAACCGCAATATGCTCAGCCTTAGCGGCGCTCGAGCCACACGGGCATGGCGGTCGGCAGAAGTGCCCGTCCATGCTTCTTCAGAGGAAGTATCTGAGCGAGACTCATAATCAGATGAAGAGGCTTGATGCGCGACAAAAGGTGATGCAACAGCAAAGTTATCTTCAGAAGAAGATTCGTGATGCTGAATGCTCTGCTCGCTCATCACAGACATGTGCGCCTCCTCTAAACATTTCATTCACAGAGATGCTGCTTCAGAACAGTTAGTTAGTCTAACTAACTAATTTTTAAAGTGAAGCAAGAGACGCTGAAGCTCCTAGATTGTCATAGGAGCTTCACAATGTTTATAAGGTTAAACAATTATTGATACCTGTATTATGCGTTTTTGCAGGCCTCGCGAAGAGCATCGACGCGATTGGTACGCTCCCAAGTGAAATCAGCATCTTCACGGCCAAAATGACCATACGCAGCTGTTTTCTCAAAAATGGGACGACGTAAATCCAAATCGCGAATAATAGCGCCCGGACGCAAATCAAAGACTTCGTTAATTGCGCGAGCGATTGCCTCGTCACTAAAAGATCCTGTTCCCTGCGTATCAACCGTAATGGAAACAGGTCGTGACACACCAATAGCGTAGGCAAGCTCAATTTCACAGCGATGCGCCAACCCGGCCGCTACAACATTTTTCGCAACCCAGCGCGCCGCATATGCTGCAGATCGATCTACCTTCGTGCAGTCTTTACCGGAGAAGCACCCTCCTCCATGGCGACCCATACCTCCATACGTATCGACAATTATCTTGCGACCCGTAAGGCCGGTATCTCCCATAGGCCCGCCGACCACAAACCTTCCCGTAGGATTTACGAAAAGCCGCGAGTTGCCCCAATCTATACCTGCCTGAGCCATAACAGGAGCAATAACATGCTCAATGAGGTCATCACGGATTTGGTCCATCGAATCAATTTCAGCTGCATGCTGCGTAGAAATAACGATGGTATCCACAGCAACAGGACGTCCATTTTCATATCTCACAGTAACCTGTGTTTTGCCATCAGGGCGCAAATACGGAAGCGTGCCATCATGGCGCACGGCCGCTAGGCGCTCAGCAAGACGACTTGCAAGATAGTGAGGCATTGGCATGAGCACATCTGTTTCGTCACAAGCAAAACCAAACATCATGCCCTGATCGCCAGCGCCTATTAAATCAAGTGGATCGTCTGTGCCAGAACGAGCATCCAAACTCTCATCCACACCCTGTGCAATATCTGGGCTTTGCTCATGAATCATATTGATAACGCCACAGGTTTCGCAATCAAAACCATACTTTGCGCGGTCATAGCCAATGCGGCGAATAACCTCACGTGCAATGCGCTGAACATCAACGTATGCCTGTGTACGTATCTCACCCGCTACAATAACGGTTCCCGTTGTAACCAATGTTTCGCAAGCACAGCGCACCTGATCTAAACGAGCAGGAACTCCGGAATGATCTTTATATCCCTGTTTTTCTAGAACAGCTTCTTTTTCAAGGATTGCATCGAGCACGGCATCCGAAATCTGATCGGCAATTTTATCGGGGTGGCCCTCGGTGACAGATTCCGACGTAAACAGATAACTCGAATTCGAGATGGAACGAGAGATATCCTGCATAGTTCGTCACTCCTTAGACGATTGCTTGATGGCCGTTACCATTCCATCAAAACCATTCCGCATAACTTCTATCCTACCCGTGCAGCTCATACATAATCGAACAAAGCAACGGATTCAATGAAGCATAGACGATACACCAGACCTCTACCAGATGAAGAGGACTATCAAATCTACAAGCTCTTGTAGGCTCTGTACAAAGCGATCTGAGATGAGCTCAATCGTGTTCTAGAGCAATATAATGCCTGTGACCAGAAGATCAGAACGCTCCTGTAATGCATTGCGTTTTATGGTCTTATAAACTATGACACCCAACGAGCTCAAGCTCAGGTAACTCCAACGAGAGGAATTCCATGCCAGACACTCCGGTTCGCGTTCGATTTGCCCCTTCCCCCACAGGAAAACTTCACGTAGGTGGCGCTCGTACTGCAATTTTTAACTGGGCGTTTGCCCGCGCAAATCACGGATCGTTTATTCTTCGCATCGACGATACCGATCCTACGCGCTCAACCGAAGAGAACACGCAAATCATTCTGCGCGCCATGCGTTGGCTTGGCCTCGATTGGGATGAAGGTCCAGAGGTAGGCGGAGATTTTGGTCCCTACGCCCAAACAGAGCGCGCTTCCATGTATCGAGAAGCACTTGAGCAGCTCATCGCAAAAGGGGCAGCGTATCCTTGTTTTTGCACACCAGAACAGCTCGAAGAGGATCGCCAGGCGGCACGCGCACGCAAAGATCCATTCCAGGGATACCAAAGGCGCTGTCGCGACCTTGATCCGGATGAAGCTCGCAAGCGTATAGAAGCTGGTGAGCCTCATGTCTGGCGCATTAAAGTTCCTCTCGATCGTGGCGATGTTGTAGTAAATGATGCTGTGCATGGACAGGTAACTTTTGCTGCACGCGAGTTAGACGATTTTGTTATCTTCCGCTCTGATGGAACACCTACTTATAATTTCGCCACCGTTGTGGATGATGCAGCCATGAAGATTACCCACGTTATTCGTGGAGACGATCACCTTTCCAACACGCCGAGGCAAGTCATGGTATACGAGGCGCTGGGCGCTCCGGTGCCCGTGTTTGCACACATCTCCATGATTCTGGGCACTGACGGCAAAAAGCTCTCTAAACGCCATGGTGCAACAAGCGTGGAAGAATACCGTGATGCAGGCTATCTCTCCGATGCATTCGTAAACTACCTCGCTCTTCTCGGTTGGTCTCCCGATGGAGAAACAACTATTGTTCCGCGCGAGACGCTTGCAAAGGCCTTCTCACTTGAACATGTTTCTAAGAACCCCGCCACATTTGATCCGAAAAAGCTTGACTGGATGAATGCGGAATACATTAACGCCATGACCGACCAGGATTTTGCCAACACCATCCTGATACCCGAGCTCATTGATGCAGGACTCATTACCAAACCAGAAGATCGTGATGATGCTTGGTGGCTTACGCTTGCAAGCATTGTGAAGCCACGTGTTAAACATCTCGGCGAAGTGGTATCCGTCTGTGGCATGATTTTTTCTCATGCCGATACGCTTGCCTATGATGACAAAGCTGTTTCCAAAGGTCTTGCAAAAGAAGGTATGGGATCTGTGCTTGACGCTGCTCAACAAGCGCTGGAAGCTCTGCCCGAGGATTGCTGGACCGAGACTGCTATAGATGCTGCTCTCGAGCCACTTCCGGAAAAGCTCGACATGAAGAAGCGCCTTGTCTTCCAAGCTATTCGAGCAGCTATTTGTGGCAATCTTGTCTCTCCCCCGCTTGGTACCACAATGCAACTTATTGGACGCGACGATTGCCTCGCACGCATTGCTCGTGCACGCACCATGGCGCTCTAAAACCTTTTTCACACCATCTGTTCCAACAACGCCAAGAAAAGCGAGGATACGAGCAATGCCAACAGAGAAAGTTACCCCTGTATCTACACATGCTCAAACACTGGCAGCCACTTCTGCTTTTGATATCCTCGGACCCATTATGGTTGGACCATCCTCGTCGCACACCGCAGGTGCTCTGCGGTGTGCACAGGTTGCCGCTTCCCTGCTTGAACAGCGCATTGTTTGCGTGCGTTTCAGGCTCTGGAATTCTTTTGCTCATACCTATAAGGGCCACGGAACTGATCGCGCGCTTGTTGCAGGTATTCTCGGTCTTGAAACCGACGATGAACGCATACGAGATGCATTCGAACTCGCCAAACAAGCCAACTTGCAATACTTTTTTGAAGAGGCAGGAGACGACGCTACTATCCACCCCAATACTGTCGACATTCTTATGGATGATGAAGGTGGCAATCACGCAGAAGTACGAGGCGAAAGTCTTGGCGGCGGAAAGATACGCATCAGCCGTATCGACGGCGTGGGTGTAGATGTTACAGGAGCTTACAGCACACTCTTTGTTGCGCACCGAGATGCACCTGGAGTGCTAGCTGCTCTCACTAATCTCCTTGCCTATGCTGGCGCAAACATTGCCTTTTGTCGCACCTATCGTATGGAACCCGGTGGCCAGGCGTTTACCGTATTTGAAATGGATGGTGCCCCTGACGATGCCGTACTGCCAATGGTCCGACGCCTTGACCACGTTGATCGCGCTACCTTTATCGAAACCCCACGGTCCGAAACAGGTCTTGGCCCCGGCATAACTGCGCCTGAACTCTTTGACGATGGCAAACAGCTCTTAGAAACCTGTACGGCACTCCACCTTTCTATCGGTGGTGTTATGGCAGAGCGCGAAGCCTGTCTTGTTGGAGAAAAGCAAGCACGTGCTGCAATGGCACGTGTACTTGAAGTCATGAGGATTGAGACAAACGAGCCGCTCTCTCATCCACGTCGCTCACTCGGTGGGTTTATTGGAGGAGAAGGACAGCTTGTGTTTGAGGGAGCTGAGA
>URWR01000129.1 GCA_900551595.1 uncultured Coriobacteriaceae bacterium | reverse complement strand
TCGCCTGATAGCTCTTAATGATGAACTTTCCCGTGTAGAGAACTACGTTGAGCAGTCGCTCTATTATGCGCGGTCCGAATCGGTTGAACGCGATTATTTGGTGAGACGACATGTGTTGCGCGATATTGTTTCGGCAGCTTTGCGTTCAAATGCGCACGAATTAATAGCGGCTCATATTACTCCGAGGCTCGAAGACGGTCTTGATCTGGCAGTCTTTTGCGATGATAAATGGCTCGAATTTATCATCGGGCAGGTATTGCAGAATAGTGTTCGCTATGCCGAGCCAGATACTCCCGAGGGATCATATGTGAGTTTCTCGGCCTGCTTGCTTGGGGAGGGGTCTGCTTCTGAGCGTGTTGATCTTACGATTGCAGATAATGGATGTGGAACTTCTCCAGCAGACTTATCACGTGTGTTTGAGCGAGGTTTTACCGGTGAGAATGGCAGAACACATAAACGTTCTACTGGATTAGGGCTTTGGTTAGTTGCTCGTTTATGTAGCAAGATGGGCTTAGGGGTGCGTGCTCATTCAGTTGAAGGTGAAGGCTTCAGCGTCACGATTGAGTTCCCAACAAATAAGATGCATTACTTCGAAGAGTAAAAAGAAAGGCGCAGGTCTCTTTGAAAAGACTTGCGCCTTATTTAGCAGTTGTTACTACAGGCTATGCCGCAGGTGCACAGCATCACGGACGATGCCTTTGCTCATTGCATAGGTGAGCAGGAAGTATCCGCCGTAAGCAACCAAGAAAATCGCAACGGTCATACCGGCGGATCCTGCAATGGTGAGTCCGCCAAACAGCGAGACCAACTTTACAATGACCGAAAGAGCGATAGCGCTGTGAGCTGCTCCAATAGCGAGTGGGAAGAGGAAGAAAATCGTTTGCTGGGCAAAGATGGAGTGGTGCATCTGAGATGTTGCAGTTCCCAATTCTGCCAGAATGCGATAATTGGAGCTCGCTTCTGCAACGCCAGAGAGTTGTTGGATGGTCAGAATTGCTGCGCATGCAAGCACCAGGACAAATCCGATATAGATTGCCAGGTAGCTGATAAGACCATTCATGGAGTCTAAGCTCTCATAGGTTTGCGTGCGGCTCGCTTCTGTTCCCCATGTTCCAACAACATTGCCAGATGCATCTTTGACGCCTTCGCCGTAGCTTCGATATTCAGAAATATACTCATCGCCCTCTTCGGTAGAAACGTTATCGGCGTAGTTGAGCAGCAAATAGCTGTTATAGAGAGGGAGATTAAGAGCGTCCACTAAGCTATCAGGCAACACGATAGTTCCTGAGTTCATGCCCATCATTGCATTGATAAAAACGCTGGCATCTGCTGGTACGCTATCCGCAATAGGGGTAAGCGTGTGTCCACCAAGAGTGAGCTCAGTATGCTGGCTCAAGATCTTGTTATATATGTTTTGGAGATCGCCGCCCATGTCAGAAAGAATGAGGTAGCCATTGCCGTGGAGGTTAATCTCATCCATTCCGCGGAAGCGCAAATACTCGTTGTAGTTGCTCTCTTTTACCACTAACAAACCAAGTGATGTGACATCAGAACTCTCTGTTCCCGCTGGCAGAGGAGAGCCTGTCATATCGCAAAGATCCTTGAGAGTAATGAGAGGCATAGAGGCACCACGAGGCGTGGAGTCATAGGCATTTACTTGTACATAGCTTCCGGCAATTTTTGAAAGATCAAACGATTGAGCATCCGGTGTGTCGGGATTTACCACGTCATTCTTGCTGGCCTCCATAATATCTATGGGGTTGTCGGCAACCGCATAGGTTGGGGCTCCATCAGGATTTGTAGCTGCCATTTCATTCATTTCTGCAGCCGAATCATCACCGAGATAAACGAGCGTACGGGAGTAGTCTACAGGCGTGCCCCTCTCAACAGAGTTATTCATCACGTCCGCCAGAGACATACCGGTGCTTACCGCAGTGAGCGCCAAAAAGAGAATCATAGAGATAACGGCCATAGAGAGGCTGACGGTGTTCACACGAGCTGATAGCTGTCGCAAGGTGACCATATTAAGACCACGCCAGTACAGACCCTTTGTCGCCTGAAGTGCTTTGAGGAGAAATCCCGAAAAGCCGTAGAAGAACAGAATGGTGCCAACAACCACAATGCCGGTGGTAAGGAAAAACGCATTCATTTCTTCGGCAGTGCCATCTACTGGGAGGCCATCTTTGAGTAAACGTGCGTAGGCAATTCCTATTGCCGTGGCGCCAATAATAAAAATAACTGCAGAAACCCAGGCATTACGAACCTTAATCGTTTCGTTTCTGCGATTTGCACTCATAAGATCGATGACTTTGGCTTTTCTTACAACGCGCAAATTAAAAATGAGCGTTACAAGAAAAATCGCAATCATGCATCCAACCGTAGTGATAAGCGCTTGGATGGAGATAAAGAAATGGAAGCTTGCTATCTGAGTTTTGAAGATAGAAGCGGTGAAAAAGACCATTATCTGCGAGAGGGCAATGCCTAAAACAATGCCCACAATCAGCGCTGCAAAAGAAACGAAGATTGTTTCAAGTGTCATGATGCGAGCAACTTGTCCACGACTCATACCCAAGACTTGATATAAGCCAAATTCGCGCTTACGCCTTCTCATGATGTAGTTGTTGGCATAGACCAACAGAAAACCCATTACAAAAGCGAGAAATATGGTGAGGCCAGAAATAATAGAGCCTAAAAGCGTGCCCATACCGGGATTTTTACTGCCCACACCGGCAATATCAACCTGGAAAGAAATGGTATTAAAAGCGTAAAACACCGTTACAGCAAGGGCGAGGGTGAGGAAATACACCAGATAATCGCGGCCTGCTCGACGGATGTTAGAAAGTGCAATCCTAAAGAGCATCGGAGCCTTCACCACCCATCATGGCAACGACCTCGATAATGCGATCGAAGAATGTGCGTCTTGGAGTATCTCCACGACGGACCTCAGTGAAAATCTTGCCGTCACGAATAAAAATGACTCGCTGAGCATAGCTGGCGGCAAAAGAATCGTGCGTCACCATCAGAACCGTGGCACTATCGCGCGTGTTGAGCGTTTCGAAGCACTCCAAGAGCAAGCGAGCGTTTTTCGAGTCCAGAGCTCCCGTTGGCTCGTCTGCCATAATTATGGCAGGGTCGGTAACAAGAGCACGCGCCGCCGAAACACGTTGCTGTTGTCCACCGGATAACTGATACGGAAATTTATCAAGGGTATTTTCTATATTGAGCCGCCGCGCAACTGCGTTAACACGCTCGAGACATTGAGCAGCAGGAACATGACCAATGGTAAGAGGAAGTGCTATGTTCTCACGCGCTGTAAGGGTGTCGAGAAGGTTTGAGTCTTGAAAGACAAACCCGAGCTGTTCACGACGGAATCTTGCAAGTTGTCGACTTTTGAGAGCAGTAACATCGGCCCCGTTAAGCCAAACATGACCACTGGTTGCCGTATCAATCGTAGAAATGCAGTTGAGCAAGGTGGATTTTCCTGATCCCGATGCTCCCATAATGGCAATAAACTCTCCGCGGCACACATTGAATGAAACATCCGTAAGGGCATGGGTGATATTTCCGCGGCCACCATAGATCTTCTCAAGGTGACTTACCGAAAGAATTGGGGGCTCTGCAGCTTTTTGTTGGTGTGATGTAGAACTCGTAGGTACGACATGTAAATGTTGAGAAGAACCAGCCCCAGATTCCGGCGCGTAGGATGCCCTCTGTGCCGGACTGGGTGCGAAATGGTTGGACATAACAGCCTCCTTTCAGGGTCAATGTGTGACCCGTGTGAGCAGTACGTTTATATCCTCGCGCCCGCTCTTCTCAACAGCCATCGAATTGTCTTACGACATGGTTACGCTTTTGAAAGGTAACGAATTTTGCCAACGAACAGGGATAATAATGTGAGTCCTCAACGGACAATCGTGCTTACAGACAATAAAGCTTACGAACTGCCGTTGTTGAGACAATCGAACGCGGTACAATCGTGTTACATATGTATACGATCGATCCATCGTTGAGGGTAACGGTGACTGGCGGTCGATAAACCATTGCGAGGGGCAGTTGCCGACTGGCGGTAACGCCTTGCGTTGAAGGAGAGGGGATAATGGAGAGGAAATTTAAGTCCATGGACGGCAACGAGGCGGCGGCGTACGTCTCGTATGCGTTCACTGAGGTGGCGGGCATCTACCCGATCACCCCATCCAGCCCCATGGCCGACCACGTTGATCAGTGGGCAGCCCAGGGCATGAAGAACGTCTTTGGCACACCGGTTAAGGTTGTCGAGATGGAGTCTGAGGCGGGCGCCGCTGGCACCGTTCACGGCTCACTTGGCGCTGGTGCTCTTACGACCACCTATACAGCGTCGCAGGGTCTGCTCCTCATGATCCCGAATATGTATAAGATCGCTGGCGAGGGCCTGCCGGGCGTTTTCCACGTGTCGGCTCGTACGGTTGCCTCCCACGCGCTTAACATTTTCGGCGATCACTCCGATGTTATGGCTTGCCGTCAGACCGGCTTCGCCATGCTCGCTGAGGGCAATGTCCAGGAAGTAATGGATCTCGCACCCGTTGCTCACCTTGCAGCTATTGAGGGCAAGGTTCCGTTCCTGAACTTCTTTGACGGCTTCCGCACTTCTCACGAGATTCAGAAGGTTGCTGTTTGGGACTTCGACGATCTGAAGGACATGCTCGACATGGACGCTGTCCAGGCGTTCCGCGATCACGCCCTCAATCCGGAGCATCCGCATGCACGTGGCTCCCATGAGAACGGCGACATCTTCTTCCAGCATCGTGAGGCTTGCAACAAGGCCTATGACGCTCTGCCCGCCGTTGTTCAGTCCTACATGGACAAGATCAACGAGAAGCTTGGCACCAGCTATCACCTGTTCGACTACTATGGCGCTGACGACGCTGATCGCGTTGTCGTGTGCATGGGTTCGTTCTGCGACACCCTTGAAGAGGTTATCGATTACCTCAACGCTCATGGTGAGAAGGTCGGCCTGGTCAAGGTCCGTCTGTATCGTCCGTGGTCCATTGAAGACTTCGTTGCTGCTCTTCCTGAGACCGTCAAGAAGATTGCTGTTCTCGACCGCACCAAGGAGCC
>URWR01000128.1 GCA_900551595.1 uncultured Coriobacteriaceae bacterium | reverse complement strand
CTTGGTCAGGGCGCCGGTCTCCGGGATGAGCCGGTCGGACAGGGTCGACTTCCCGTGGTCGATGTGAGCCACGATGGAGAAGTTCCGAATGTGTGATGTGTTGAAGTCAGTCATGTATATGATGATAGCTTGTCCTTGCCTTGTGTGCTACACTCACAAAGTTGACCTCACCGTGTCTCGGCAAAAGAGGGCTCACAAAACTTGTGTTTGAAAGGATCTGCACGTGGCTAACATTAAGTCCCAGAAGAAGCGCATCAAGACCGCCGAAAAGGCGCGTGTGCGCAACAGGGCGGTCCGCTCTGAGCTTAAGACCGCCGTCAAGCGTGTTCATGCAGCTGTCGAGTCCAACGATGCCGACGCTGCACAGCTTGCCTGCAATAAGGCTTGCCGTTTGCTCGACAAAGCTGCTACTAAGGGCATTATTCACAAGAACCAGGCTGCACAGCGCAAGAGTGGTGTCCAGCTTCTTGTTAACTCAATGAAGTAAATAGACCCCTTAGAAGTTTGCTGCAGAATTGCTGCACGAAGGGCCGCTTACTATGCGGCCCTTTTTATTGCGCCGTTATACATTTTTCCTACATAATTTACTAACAAGTTGCACAAATGTAGCGTCTGGATCAGCTCCATTTTTGAGATCTCTCTCCGCATTTGCGCAAAGCCTAAAAGCTTGTGAGAGTTGCGCATAAGAAAACTTTCGCGCCCACCCTGGAAGATTTCTTACTTGCCAAGGCGCTCGTTTTAACACCTGTGCGAGATTAGCAATCTCACCACGAGCCTCCAAAGAGCGCGCACACATAAGCTCTCTCATACGTCCAGTGATGAGCGTAAGTAAAAATATCTGCGATGGTTTTTCCATCATCGAATAAAGAGAAAGCGCTTGTGACAAATCTTGAGCACTCACAGCATCAAGAAAATCCCAAGGCTTCACTTCCGCCACGCGCTTTATATGCTCTCTTACATCTTCTACAAGAATATCTTCTCGAGGATCCACTATTTCACAGAGTGTATGTACCTGAGTATCAAGAAGAAGAGTCGACTCTCCTACACGTGAGATAAGCTCTGATGCTGCTGCATGATCCATGCGCTTACCATGTGAAGCGGCCATTTTTGAAACCATAGCAGGCAGTTCCGAACGACGCTTTGGTGAGCAATCCATTATGGCCTTGGCACCACATTTTGCAATCGCCTTATAGAGACGGGTATTTTTAGCAAGAGCTTCCGCCACCAGCAGAAGCACAGTCGATGGATTTGGCTGAGACAGGTATGAAACGATCATTTCTGATACAGCCTTAGGCAAATGCTCTGCACGCGAGATAATGACAAGCCGTGGGCCAGGACCGAACGGCAATGCCATAAGCGAAGCAAGGAGACTCTCTGGCTCCATATCACCTGAAGCCTCACGCTCGTCTAAATTAAAATCGCGCAAGTTCTCATCAAGATGTGTTTTAAGTCGCTCAATAATTCTACGACGCTTTAGCTCGTCTGATCCAACAGCGAGATACGCTGGCAAAAGCACGTCTGTTTTCGCCTGTGCTTTTTTACTCGTCATATATCCATCCTTATCTCGCATTCTTACGCAGCCGCCCCATCATAGGGCACAGCACATGATACCGAGATACCATCGCTCAGTGGCTCTATACAAATATCGCCCGTATCCATAGTACACATACCGTAAGCACCTGAGGCCTCTACCATCTCCATGGTAGACTGCGCTGGATGGCCATACCTGTTCCCCTCACCAGCACTTGCCACGCACAATTCAGGCTGAAGACGTGCCAACATCGGTTCGGTAACCGACGCTTCAGATCCATGGTGACCAAGCTTAAGCACATCAATAGTGTCTATATGCCCGCTCTGTATGAGAGGATCTATAACATCTGCCTCAGCATCTCCACAGAGCAATGCTGACAACTTTGAGGTGCTATCTACAAATTGGACCTTCATCACGAGCGAATCTTCGTTCTCAAGGCCATCCGTTGCACCATCAGGAGAAATTACCTCAAGTTCAAACTGTCCAATTGATAGCTTATCTCCATCTGATAATTCAGCAACTTCAGAGAGACCCAACTGATGCAAAGCATCCCGCATCTCATCGGGCATATTGTCTGAAACACCCTGTCCTACATACACACGCCTCACCTGCACGAACCCAACAAGCTCGTCTAAACCACCGTAATGATCATCATGAAGATGAGTAATCACAACCGCATCGAGACTCGAAATATGATTTCTCGCAAGTGCTTGAACTACGGCATCATCAGGGCCTGTATCAACCAAAACACTATGATTTCCGTCCTGAATAAGTATTGCGTCACCCTGTCCCACATCGAGAACAACAAGACGTCCACCAACTACAACCCCTGCCACAAGGCGCGAGCCGATCATTGCCAGCATGAGAAGCGCACAGGTACTACGAACAGCAAATGGTGAGACAGCAGGCCAAAACACGAGCAATAAAAGCCCCATAACAAGCGTGCACACAATTATCGGTAGTGCATAATTCCCCACCGCAATACAGGCGCCAGGAATACTCGAAAGCATAAAAGAAAAAAGCAGAATGCTCGAGGCACAAAACTCACAAATCGATACAAGAAGCTCGCCAATAAACGGTACCCATAAGAGAGCTACCGAAATACAACCAAGAGAAACAAACCATGAAAATGCAGGCCCAAGCAGCGCATTTGCAAAAGGACCAATTGCCGAGATGGTGCCGAAGGCCAAAACAGTAATGGGCATTGTTATCAGTTGTGCAACAACAGAAGCTGCTATTTGTTTGAGCAGTCCCTGCGTTAGATGCATGAACCGAAAGCGAATGAATTGTGGTAAAAAGCTAACGTTCAATTGAAAGGGCATGAGCTTCGCTAAGACATATTCAGCATACGGAGAAAAAATATACAGACCCGCTACAGAGAGTGCTGAAAGTTGAAATCCCATATCAGACGAGGTGGCAGGATCTATTAAACAGAGTGTTAGTCCGGAAAAACTTGCTGCAGATAATCCGTGCGATCTTCTACCCATCAGAGGCGCCACCATAGCAGAACCCGTCATCACCCAGGCACGCACAGCAGATGTAGGAGCCCCACAAAACGCCGTAAAGATAGCTGTTGCAAGCAACACAACAGCAAGTCGAATCTTTCCGGAAAACCGCGTCTTCTCGAGAATCATAGCCAACAAAGCAGCAACCGTGGTTAAATGCCCTCCTGATACAGCCACGAGATGTACAAGGCCACTCTTTGAAAGAACATCTTCAATCCCATTTGCTACAAGATCAATACGGTATCCGCAGGCACAACCCGCAAGTAACGCTCTGCCGTCACTTTTTTCTGGCTGAATTGCAGCGAGTGCATTTTGTCTGAGAAGGTATAGCTCCCCTAACATCCCGTCTGGCGGATCAATACGAGTAATGTGTTTGACAGACACGGTTCCACATATGCCTTGTGCCTTATCCCGTCTTCCCCAGAGATCATCTTTCAAAGGAGAGATTTGCCCCACGCATTGAACACGATCACCTAAAGAGCATTGATCTGAAGAAACAAGCCAAACATCCGCTTGCGTTTGGCCATCTTTTACTGCATGTGCTCGGCTTCTCCATCTGTCACCAAATGAGGAAGGATCGCTTGAGATTTCAAATGTTAAGGATGAAACTGGAGTATCCAGCAATTGAGAGGCCTTCTGATCACAGGCCAACTCAAATGCACCAGCTGATATGAGTCCTACCAAAAGAGCCATCCCAATTGGTGCTGCCGGAAGAGGCGGAAGTGGCACAACAGGCAAAAGTGCACAGCTGATAATCACCAAAGAAAGAGCCGCGAGTACCACAATGCTGCTGTTGCCATACAAACCAGTCAAGATCCATTGCTGAGCGCAAATACATACAACCAAAGATATTGCTAGAGGTGGTATAACAGGCCGAGAAGGCAAAGCAGGGGTGTTGGAGGTCCACTCAAACACAGATGAGCCCTTCCAAGCGTTCAAACTTTTTCTCACCTATCCCAGAGACGCGCATGAGATCCTCGGGAGAGGTAAAGGGCCCGTTTTGCTCGCGATCTTCTATTATTGCCGTTGCGGTTGCCTCACCAACACCTGGCAATGTATCCAGCTGTTCCACTGTTGCAGTATTGATATTTACCAAACCAGAACTAGCAGTATCGTTTGTCTCAGGAGAAGTGATGTTTGTAACCGTCTCCCCTTCGTGAGGAACATATACTTTCTCGCCATCGGTAATCTGTGCAGCAAGGTTTATCTGTGAGGTATCAGCATCCTCAGCAAGACCACCCGCAGCATCCAATGCATCACAAACCCGCGAACCGGAGGAAAACTCATACACTCCAGGTGATACAACAGCGCCATCCACATGTACAAACAATTTGGAAGTTGATGCTTGTTGTGAATTACTTTCTGTTTCACCCTCCGATTTTGATGCAGATTCTTCCGAAAGAGTAGAAGCGGCATTATTTGTGTCTGTTGTCTTTTCAGAGGTGTTTCGATGCAATACAACACCGGAACTACCCTGCCAAAAAAGACCAAAGCAACAGAAAAGCACCAAGAGAAGGATACACGCACAAGCAACGCCCCAACGCTTTGAGACGCCAAAGCGTTTGAATATCGATTGCAGCTTGCTAGCATGATTTCGTTTGTGAACACGAGAAGTCTGTGCCATAAAAAATCACTCCTCCCTTCTAACGGATGCACCTCATAGTGCACATCGCAAAAAGAAGAGAGAAGCGATAAAAAGAGAAATAATATTTTCAACCGTCACAAATCAGACAGCCAGCAAACAAGGGCTAATAGCCTTGTGAGACTTTAAAAACACTACCGCGGTCCCAATGTCTTATGGAACGTCTTTAATTCTTTTGGCGGACGATACGAAGGACATCCTTCCGCATCGACATACTCAATCGAAGCAAGAAGCTCTTCTATCATCGCATCGTGGTCAAAGAGATCCCAAGCCGCGTGAACCTGATCAATCCGTGCATGAGTTTCAGGACGGCGTGGCATAAAGAGCGTGCAGCAATCCGGAGCAGTTTCACAACAAATATCGTATGTCCCCAACGCCTTTGCACGTTCAATAATTTCTTGTTTATCAGAGCCAATTAACGGGCGAAACACCGGCATAGAAACAAC
>URWR01000127.1 GCA_900551595.1 uncultured Coriobacteriaceae bacterium | reverse complement strand
AACGATAAGATCGCCAACCTCAATTACACGATCACTTGGACGTGCATGTGGATTGGCACCCTGAGGGCCGGAAGCAACAATTGAAGGGAATGAAAGGGCATCGGCTCCATACGAAAGCATAAAGCCCTCAAGCTCTGCTCGGACTTCCAGCTCAGTTAAACCAGGTCGAATAAACTCGCAAATATGTGCAAACGCATTGTCGGTTATATTTTGTGCCTGCTGAATAAGAGCTAATTCCTCTTCATCCTTTACCATGCGTAAACGACGAATATCACCATGTAAACGAGGTGTTAAGCAAGCAACCGAACGTGCGGTCAGTGCCTCTCCAAGCGCATCGAAAAAGGCAAGATCACACGTATCTTCTATGGCCACCACACGCGCATGGGTTTCAACTCCCCGTGCAGCCACCCATGGAGCAGGGCTTATACGCTCCTGATCAAGCAGCCACGCCTCATTTAACCGTTCAACAAGTGTGTTGTAGTAGCGCGAATCGGTGTGAAACCATAGCTGATTTTCCGTAATAAAGGCGACGTGTGCCACTTCTTCATCGAATGTCTGTGCTGCCCCCGTTAACCAGCGCAAATCGGGAATATTTCTCACTATCACCGCATCGTATCCCCGCTGAGACATTAACTGACGCAAGCGTGCAATACGCTCAGACGTATCCACAGCTACTCCCATACCTGTCCCCTATTCTTCAGACGCTGTTTCAGACACTACGTCGTTCTCATCCAGATCAGCCAAAAGGTCAACACGTGAATCACACCAGGCAGCAATATTTGCTGCAAACGCATCGTCGTCTACCGAAGACAAACGAACACGACCTATGGCTTCGGGCAATGGGAACATAAATCTGTTTGAATGAGCAAAACAAGCTGCTCTTACGGCATCAGTAAGCTCCTGAGCTGATACATCGCAGGCAACTTCGCCCAAACCAAAACGTTCGAGCAAAGCATCTTGAGCATACACGAGGTCAATTTTGGCTTTACCGCAACCGACTGCCAAACGCGAAGAGAATCGCAGATCCTCAGCAATAAGTACTGCTTCTGGACAACCCTCCACCAGTTCACTAAGCGCACGAGCAAACACTGTGCCATAGGAAAGTGCCTGACGCATGGCAAGCGACGTTGCAGATGCCAGCTTGCAGCGAGAACGAACAAGCTCAAGAAGATGTGTCGCAAAAACATCAATATTGCCAGCGGCTATAGATTCAGCATCACCCGCAAGTGAGGCAAGCGCATCATTTCCGTCACACACTGCAGTTGCAACACTCAAAGCGAGAGCCGCCTCAAAAGCATCGCCCTCAACCAAGCCAGGAAGATCCAAATCGAAGAACGCCATGCGAGGATACGTTTTCACCGATATCATGCGACCGCGGCCATCTTCAACATCCAACGCTCGCGGAGAGGCAATGCCTTCCAGCAAGGCAAACGTATCGGTGGGAACAACCGCAAGCGGGGTACCTCCACACCAAACACCGCTTACAAACGATGCCAATCCTAAGGTTTTGCTATCTCCAACAGCAAGTATGACATCATCGGCAGTAATACCTGCAGCATCAAGCTGCTCAATAAGCTCTTCAGCCGACCTGAGCGTGCAGCTCTTGTCGGTTGGTGATGCAAGTATGACAGCATTAAATCCACCATCTGAGAGTTGCCGACTAACCTCTTGAGAGACTTCCTCTGAAACACCTTCACCAATAAAAGCGGCTGCCAATCTTGGCTTACCGGTAAGAGAACGCAGTTCCTTACCCATCGAATCAAGCGCACCATGTCCCATACGCAAATCGCACGATGTTCCAGGCAAGGCCATAGTCTGGCGCTTTACCAGAACTGCGCCAAAAGTCTCCTCGCTCATAGCAAACCCCTCTCCCACAAAATGCAGCCCGCTTCTTGAGCCACTTCGTCGAATGTCTTTCCAGTAATACTTATGGTGACGTCTGCCACCGCTTCATAGAGCGGACGCCTATGCTCATAAAGAGCAGGCGCATCATCCAAAGTTGTAAGTTCTGGACGGCGAGAAAGACTTCTTATCTGGCGCAAAGAATCGTCAAGACAACCATCGAGAAAAACAATGGTTCCCATATGTGCCATCAATTGCCCGTTCTCCCGACGCTCTACAATACCTCCACCGCAACTTACCAGAAGGCTTTTACGTTGAGCAAGACCGCGAAGCACCACGGTTTCGGCATCACGAAACGCATTTTCACCTTCTACTTCATATATTTGCGCCACCGACTCATGACATGCAAGCTCTACAAGCCTATCGGTGTCAACGTATGCGCGTCCAAATAAACGGCCTAAATTTCGTGCAATAGTTGATTTACCTGCACCAAGGAAGCCCACGAAAAAGATGTGGTCACACCCTTCGTGACTCACATAGCCCTTTCTGTTGCTCGAAACATGCATCGTATGCTCCCGCCTGTATACGCATGATTTTATCATCCGACACAGCGGCAGACATCATACGGCGACGCTTCACAGTGCAACGAAAATGCAACAGAGAAAGAGCGCAGCACCTGAAAGCCACGGTCCAAGAGCAAAGGTTGACTGCCGTCTTTTAAGAGCCCATAACATACCCAATAAACAACCCGCACACATGACAAAGAGAACCCAAAAGCCAAGAATTGTTGCCCAAGCAGCAAGATATTTAATGTCACCAAATCCAAGGCCGGTAACATTTTTCGAAGAACGGATAAAGAGCTCTAGTGCCGTCAAGATACCCAGGGTAACAAAGGCGAAAAGTATGCACTCCGATGCCGGAGGAAGCATGCGAGCAAATCGCACGAGCGGAATAGAGGTCGTGAGAAACCCCATCACATCTACCGGCAAAAAACCAGTTTGTAGAATCAACCGAATGAGTTGGAGCAACAAACCAAAAAGTGCAAGCGCACCTGACAACGTGTTAGGTATTTCTCGATTGCGAGCATCCTTAAAACTAACAAGGAACGCTATTGCAACCAAAATAATCACGAACGGGTAGTATCCCCCTTCTCAGATGTCGAATCATCATCCTGCTCAAAGGTTACTCCAGAGAGCACAATATTCTCGACAACGCGAAACGCTTGCGTATAGAAAAGGTCAGTACGCGACTGAGGTCGTACGAGTATAGTACGCACTCCTGCCAAATTGCCAGCCATAACATCAGTAAACACTTGGTCCCCCACCAGAACTGCTGCCTCGCGTGGAATTCCAAGACGCTTTAACGCTGTCCAAATGGCAAAAGGCGCTGGTTTCATAGCATGATCGACCTTCTGGACACCGAGCTCGCGCGCCGACTGTGCTACCTGAGTTGAATGGAAATTATTCGAGACCAAACAAAGCTCAAGACCGAGCTCGCGCGCGTGGTCAAGCCAGTCGAGTACGGCCTGTGGAGCATGCTCTGCATCTCTGGGAACACAAGTATTATCACGGTCGAGCAAGATTGCTCGAACGCCCATATGGGCTAACTCATCTACATCAATTGCTGGAACGCTCGAAACGTAGCGCCACGCCTTTAGGATGGCCACAGACACTCCCTACTTACTGAGCTGCTTGATCAGCCAGAGCTTTATCAATTGCCGCCTGATGTTCCTCATAGGTCTTCGAGAAGGTGTGGTTTGAATAGTTGCCATTCTCAATAATGAGGAAGTACAGGTAATCCGTAGATGCCGGCTCCATTGCCGCCTTTATAGACGCCATACTTGGAGTACAAATGGGCGTTGGAGGCAGTCCTTGATTGAGGTAAGTATTGTACGGACTTTCCTGTTTCAGGTCATCAGCGGTTACTTCTCCACCAGTTACATACCCCATAGTAGCATCGCTTTGAAGCGGCATACTATCCCTCAAACGGTTATAAAACACCGATGCTACAAGCGGTCTGTCCTCATCTGTTACCGCCTCGCGTTCAATAATTGAAGCGATGGTAAGAATGTCGTAGCCGTCAAGCTCAATACCGTAAGCAGATGAAATATTTGTAGCAGCTCCATCAAGGTTCAGCGGCACCACTTCTGCCTGATACTGATCGAGCATCGCACGAATTACCACATCAGCATTTACTTCTTTTCCTGAAAAATCGTATGTCTTGGGATACAGGAAGCCTTCAAGCGAATCGTCCTGCGCTTCAGACAAGAAAGGATAATCATTCACATAGTTTGAAGCTTTTGCCTGAGCCAGAAAAACATCCTGCGGAATCCCTAAGGACGACTCAACCTCGCTTGCAAGGCGTGCCTCAGTAAGTCCTTCCGCAACAACAAGGCGCGACTCAGTGGTGTTTGGCCCCTGAACCAGCTGTTTTACGACATCAGAAACATCTTCTCCGGTGACAAAGGAGTACGTGCCACTCTTGAGGTTTTGCTCAGCACCCTGCGCACGCAATTCTTTGTAGAACTCATCCTGGCTAGAAAGAACTCCCGCCTCACTCAGTTCAGAGTAAATGGTTGCCGCTCCTGAGCCCTCAGGAATGGTAATGGTAACTTGCTGGCCTGCAGGCACCCCTGCATTTTTCTCAGAACCATTCAAAACCGAACAGGCGACAAAAACTATGAGGACAAGAGCGATGAGCGCTGCGATTGTTCCAACTAAAATGGGAAGATGTGAGGGTTGCTGCGTCCGATGACGAGAGTGTGCTCGGCGTGTTGTATGCATTGATAAGGATGAACGACGATGGCTATATGCTGTCGTGCGAGCAGATACTCGCGGAGAAGCCTTGCGTGTCGTGCGCGATGTCCCATGCGCAAGCGTACGACGTGTAGCCATGAAACTCCTTTTCAGAGATAACCGTATTAGTTACTCGAAACCTGCTTGCGTGAATCGAGCCAGGTCTGCAAAAACAATGATGCTGCAACCATATCTACTTTGCCGCGCATTGCACGTTCTGAAAGCCCCTCTTCATGCAGGATACGCTTTGCCTCTTTTGAGGACAGCCGTTCATCCACAAACTCCAGCGGAAGACCGCAATTTTCAGCAATTTGTTGGGCATGTGTTACTGCTTCTTCGGCCTGAGGACCCAACTCTCCAGAAAGTGTCAGCGGACGCCCGCATATTAAAAGTTCGGGTTCCCAATCTTCTAAAACACGCCTAAAAGAAGAGGCGTGAGCGAGTACCTCAGCAGCTGGCAAAACACAGACTGGTGAAGCTACTCGCTCGGAGGGATCGCTT
>URWR01000126.1 GCA_900551595.1 uncultured Coriobacteriaceae bacterium | reverse complement strand
CTTTATCCGGTTGAGCCCAAACAAAGAAAAAAAAAGCCCCGCCATTAGGATGCGTCCAGGTAGCAATATCCAACTCACCCAGACCCTCAGTGAGCTTACGTTCAACCAAAGCAAATCGAGGCTGCAAAATCTGAGCATGCAGCGCCATGTGGGAGCGAACATTGGTAAGATCGCCCAGGTAATCTACGTGCATAAGCTGAACAAGTTTATTGGGGCACACGCGCATGACAGAAAAAGCGCGACGAAGCTCTTCGATATCAGCATCAGATGCAGCAACCCATGCCATGCCCGATCCAGCAAACGTTACTTTCGAAGTAGAGGCAAACTCATAGACAAGATCTTTGCCACCAGCATCCTCTACAGCAGAGAAGATCTCACGCAGAGAATCGCCGGGCTGGACAAGATCATGTACGACATATGCATTGTCCCAATAGATACGGAAATCAGAAGCAGCTGGCTTAAGTGAAGCAAATGCCTCAACTACAGCATCCGAGAAGGTAATGCCGGTGGGATTTTGGTATTTTGGCACGCACCAAATGCCTTTAACCTGTGGATCCAGCTCCACTAAACTGCGGACCATCTCCATATCGGGTCCATCTTCGCGCATAGGAATGGGAATGTTTTCTATTCCGAAAGATTCAGTCAGAGCGAAATGGCGGTCATAACCTGGGCTCGGGCAGAGAAACTTTACTTTTTCCTGACGGCACCAAGGCTCATTTCCTCCTATGCCGTGTACAAAAGCATTGGTTATTACGGAATGCATAATTTCTAGGCTGGAAGAACCAACAACCAACACATTGTCCGGATTGACACCAAGAATTTCTGCTGCAAGTGCACGCGCTGAGGGCAAACCATCTGGACACCCGTAATTTGCAGCATCCACGCCCTTATCGGTGAGATCCGACACATTTGTAAGGGTGTTGAGCATGGGACGTGAAAGGTCAATCTGCTCTGGATTTGGCTTACCACGAGACATGTCCAGCGACAGATTAAGACCACGCAGACGCTCCACCTCATCCTCGAGCCACGAAATCTCCTGATTGAGTTGATCGACACTCATATTTGCATAGGTGTTTGGCATACTGCCTCCTCTAACTGCATCCGTTTGGAGCAAGTATAGACACTTAGGGCTTGAGTGGAACTATGTATTGAGTACCATAAGCAAACTACGAAATGAAACGGTAAAGGAATTTTATGGAGAAGCGTTATGCACGCTGAAGAATATGGCGAACTGCAGCGTCTTGTAGACGCACTCTATGCAACCGAAGAAACTGTTAGCAGCGTTGACGTGGTCGTTCGTGCAGAAATGGACGATCTTGCCCCGGACCTTATTGAGGTTGTTGAGCTGCTTCCCGCCGGAAATTACAAAAGAGGACGTCTGTGCGATCAATTAAATTCCATCATTACCGCACATGGCTGGGGGTATATATACGGTACGGTTGAATAGCTCTTCACCTATTTGGAAAGGACTATATTTTAATCGCAGTATTCAGGTTCAATCCAACATCTCAAAGGGGAACCATGAACGAGCAGCGCATCGCCATCATTACCGATTCCGGAACAGACACTCCAGCAGACTTTATTGCTCAGCATGATATTCGCGTCATTCCGCTTCTTATTAACTATTCCGACGGAACCGCCTATGAAAGTGGCGTAGATATCTCTGTTGAAGAAGTCGTTCGACGTTTTGATACAGAAATCCCTACGACCTCTCTTCCCTCACCCATGAAAATTCATGACACTTTTGAGAAGGCGCGCAAAGATGGCTATCGTGCCGCTGTCGTAGTAACTATTTCTTCAGGTCTTTCTGCAACCTATGAAACCGTCCGCATGGTTGCCCGCCACATTGAAGATTTTCCTATTGTGGTAATTGATACAAAAAGCATTGGCGCAGCCGCAGGTCTGATTGTTATGGAAGCTGCACGGCAAATCGAAGCCGGCATGCCTTTGGAGAGTATCTCTAGTGTTCTTTCAGCCGCATGCGAACGAACACGTGTGTACTTCTCGGTACAGAAACTTGATTTCTTGCGCAAAGGCGGACGTATTAGCGAAGCGGTCTATCGCATTGGCTCGATGCTCAATATCAAACCAATTCTTACCTGCAATGAGCAGGGAACCTATGTGATTGAGAAAAAGGCGCGCGGGTGGAAACGCGCAATTGAGACACAGATCGACCTTATTGCAGAACAAGCCGCCCGTTGGCAGCGTACTCGCGTTGTGATTTGTACCTATGATCCGAATCTCCGCAAGGAGCTTGAGACAGCCATTCGTGCCCGTATTGGCAATATGGTGGAGCTCATTCTTTCTGGCATCTCAGCAGACCTGTTGGTACACACTGGCCCAACATTGGTTGGCATGGCGATAGAAGGTCTTTAAGAAGCGCTCTTCATATGTGCTGCCAGCTCGCAAATGATGTCAGCGCAACGTTCTGCTGAGCGCTTCTCAAAGATGGGATAGAGCACCTTTTTAGAGCCGTCTGCCTTGTCTGAAATCACTCGCACCACAACAAAAGGAACATTGTTAAGCCAGCACACCTGGGCTATAGAGGCGCCTTCCATCTCACAGCACATCGCGTCAAAATGCTCACGGATATTCTGCTTACGTGCGTAATCAGAGACAAACTGATCGCCTGATGCCACGCGACCCTCAAAGACAGAAATACCTGGTACAACTACACCGCACGCTTTAATAGCAGCCTGTCTCAGGGTCTCATCAGCCTCAAACGTATCAACGTTCAGCTGCGGAATCTCCCCCAAGGCATATCCCAGGCCTGTGGCATCCATATCGTGATGCACGACATCGGTTGATACCACAACATCGCCAATTTCAATCCGATTATCAAGCGAGCCCGCCACACCTGTATTGATCACATGGCTCACTTCGTAACAATCGACAAGAATCTGTGCACATGCAGCAGCATTAACCTTGCCCACGCCACAGCGCACCACTACTGCAGGAAGACCATGTAAGACGCCCTCACAAAATTGCATATGTGCTCGCTCAAATGTATGAGCCTCTTCCATACGGTCACGTATGGTCGCAACTTCTACATCCATCGCACCAATGATTCCGAGCTTCATGGTCTATCCTCTCACAGCAGCATTTTGCAAATTTACCTATGCATCCACACGCACTAGAGGCGCAAAGCCTTTCATCAGTTTCTTCTTTTTGCCGGTCCGGCTAAACAATACTTCAATGGTATCGCCTTTAACCCCTGTTACCACTCCCGGTCCAAAAGTCTTGTGAGAGACATGATCTCCTTCGGCAAACGTCTCGGCAGCACGACGAGCGTCGGGCCGAATAGGTGTCGGTGCACTTTCCCGTCGAGAAGAAAGACTTGACGAACGAGTGGCGGAACCAAAGACGCGACCACCATACATTTCGGAACCTCGACCACTGCCAAAGGTGCCATGTCGATCGCCCCGTTTTTCCCAGCCGAGTCCAGAAAAACCAGCTGAACCAACGCCTACTGTCCTTATGTGCTCCTCAGGAATTTCATTCAAAAAGCGACTGCGAGGATTTGCCTGAGTGGAACCAAATGCACGACGGGTCACCGCATAGGTGAGATAGAGCTTGCGCTCTGCACGCGTAATAGCAACATACGCAAGACGTCGCTCTTCTTCCAAAGATGCTGAATCAGCTTCGTGTGCGGCATGCGGGAAGATTCCTTCCTCCATACCTGCGACAAATACAACCGGAAACTCAAGTCCCTTTGCCGAGTGAACTGTCATGAGGGTAACGGCACTAGTAGATCCGGCTAAGGTATCAAGATCGCTTCTTAAGGCAAGCCACTCCATAAGGGCTGGCAGCTTTTCTGCTGCTACTGCAGGAAGAGTCGGCTGAGCCTCAGAAACTTGCGAAGACTTCTCAGGGTTGCTCTCTGGAGCTCCTTCAAGCGCTCCTGCAGCACGCAATTGCTCTAAGCTTTCAAGCGTTTCGGTTGCATCGACATGTTCCTCATCAAACTCAGCAGCAACGCCGAAAAACTCTCGGATATTTTCTACTCGCCCTTCAGCTTCCGGTGTACCCTCCGCACTGAGCGCAGCTATCAACCCGCTTTTTTCAACAATTGCTTCCACAACATGAACAAGATCGCCTGTCATGTGGCGTCCAGCTTCAATCGCAGTACAAAACTGAGTAAGCGCATTTCGTACCTTGGCACTGAGAAGTCCGGCTTCTGTAGCACATGCTTCTGCCGCCGAGAAAAACGAAAGATTGTGCTCCGCTGCATAAGCAGAAATTTTTGCAACTGAGGTGGTACCAATACCACGGCGCGGCGTATTGATAACGCGCATGGCACTGACATCATCTGCAGGATTTACAACAAGCTTGAGATACGCCATTACATCGCGAATCTCTGCTCGATCAAAAAAGCGTGTGCCACCAACAATCTTATACGGCACTCCGGCACGCAAAAACATGTCTTCGATGGTTCTCGATTGGGCATTGGTTCGATAGAAAACCGCCATATCATCGAAACTCATGCCCTTATCGTGGAGTTTATCTATTTCAGAAGCTATCCAACGTCCTTCGTCACGTTCGTCGGAGGCCTGATACACACAGACTTTGTCTCCGTCCCCACGCGAGGTAAACAGCCGTTTTGGAGTTCTACGAGAATTGTTAGCAACTACTGCGTTTGCCGCGCCAAGAATATGACCTGTCGAACGATAGTTTTCTTCGAGCTTGACCACCTGTGCATCAGGATAATCACGCTGAAAATCCAAGATGTTACGAATATCGGCACCACGCCATGAATAAATCGACTGATCGTCGTCACCCACAACCATAAGATTGCGATGCGCCGAAGCCAGGAGATTCGTTATGAGATACTGCACGTGGTTTGTATCCTGATACTCGTCAACCGAGATGCGCAGAAAACGCTGCTGATAACGCATAAGCACATCGGGGTTCTTGCTGAGTAGCTCATAAGCATTGACCAAAAGATCATCGAAGTCCATCGCATTGGAACGCCCAAGCCTGCGCTGCAATTCACGATAGACCTGCGCTGTCTTGGCAATAATGGGTGCATCAGCACTGTCTGCCATCTCTTCAGGCCCTATCAAAGCGTTCTTCGCGGACGATATACGTGATCGTATGGCCGGTAAAGGATATTGCTTTTGATCAATGTTTAAATCAGCCATGATGGAACGGACAA
>URWR01000125.1 GCA_900551595.1 uncultured Coriobacteriaceae bacterium | reverse complement strand
CTGTTTGAAGCAAAGCCGCCGGTACTGGATAGCTGGACTCACAATAAAGCCCTGCAAAAAGCTCGAGAAAGCAGACGAATTACCCCTGAACAGAAGGCATATTTCCAGAGCCTCAAGGTTTAGTAGTTATATGGGGAGTTTACACTGCGCATAATGAAAAGAGGCTTACACAACCAATGTGCAAGCCTCTCACGCTGCCTATAAGTTGATGTAACAGTTATTCCCCACTAAAGATCTCAAGAATATCGCTTAGAGCCGAAGCGGGACTCTTCTTGCGCCTACCCTTCTTATCGTAATCGTAGGCGCTTTCCCGATGTTCACGAGACTTTTGATCATAGCGATCATCACTTCTATGACTCTGAAATTCCTCGTCATAAGAATCTCGCACACCGCGTGCGCGATCCATTATTTTATCGAGCTCCCCTCGATCAAGCCAAATTCCACGACACTCTGGGCAGTAGTCAATTTCAACGCCATTTTTTTCGCTCATGAGCAGCGTGACATCTTTACATACAGGACACTTCAACGTGGCTCCTTTCATCGGGGTCAACGCTTGTTCTGTACCCTATTACAGCGCAAGAAAATGCATTGGCTAAGTAAAGACTCGACAAACGGAAGAAGCCTTTACATTTCTGCGTAGAACGCCTCCATGTCTTTGCTCATCTGTTTAAGTGTTGGCTCATCAACATATGCCATGTGTCCACAGCTATACAGATGGAACGTTATGCGCTCTTTAAGCTCGGGCGGCAAGAACATGCATGAGAAATCATGTAGAGCGTTCCAATAGGTCGTTGCAGCATCATAGCGACCTCCCAATACAGCAATTCGCATGGTGGGGTTGCGCTTTAAGGCAACGGCGATGTCATACGTTACATTTGGAGCTGGAACAACTTGATCGATACCAGGCTCCATATGCTGCCACTTCCAGGAGCGGTTAACAACTGCATAGTTTTGTGAGAGATATATCGGCGCGCCCTTATAACCAATCTCGTGCAAGAAGGCACGGAACGCAGTGGCCCAAACAGATTCCACCGCATCATCCGCTGGATCTTCGCTGGCAAAGAATCCTGCAGAATTCTGCACCGGAAGAGGCGCTGCTGTCGTAAATCGTGTATCCAAACGGCCCGCAACAAGCCCTTTATCAGCAACAATATTACGGCGGAACGTAACCAGATCGATGCGTAAGTTATGCTGCTCAATCAGCTCTGCAGGAAGTCCGATAAGCTCTGACATTTGCTCGGCAACCTCAGACTTTTTCTCAGCAGAAAGTCTATCGCCACGCAGCAGGGCCGTTGCATATACGGTCTCGGTAAACTCCATGGCATCGTTAAACCAGGTTTCTTCATCTACCTCTGCTCCAGCACGCCCAAAATACTTTGCTGTTGCAGCATAGGTGGGCAGCATGCCCAAATAGTAGAGATCCTCACCGGGCAGTGTCTGTACCCAATCGAACAGAGCAGACAACATGACAACACCACGTACCGGGACGCCCTTTTCTCCTAAAAGGCGCATAAGAACAGAATTGCGGATGGTGCCATATGACTCACCAAACAGATAAACCGGAGAACCCCAGCGATTGTTTGCATCGAGCCAAGCAATAATGGCACGGCAAAATGCATCTGCATCCCCGTCGATATTCCACAGTGTGGCCGGATCTACGTCGTGCGCTATGGTCGAATACCCCGTTCCCAATGCATCGAGAAAGACAAGATCGCTCTGGCAAAGCAGCGTGGACGGGTTGTCTTCTGTGACAGCTGGCAGGCTCAGATGCTTGGTTCCATTGGTCTTTACTCGACGTGGTCCGATACCGCCAAAGTTAATAGGAACCGAAGAGCTACCCGGTCCTCCGTTATAGCAAAACGTTACGGGACGTTGCGCAACATCCTGAGGCCCACCGTCCTTCACATAGGCCACCGAAAACATTTTGCCGAGCAAGCTGCCCGTATCGCTCAAAACATCGATATGAGAAGCCGTAGCAGTATAGTTCATAGATTTTGAGCCAACACACCACATCAAGTCTTTACTCGAAGGAGCAGGTGTCACAAGGCGGGAGTCAGATGAATCTGAAATAGGAGAAACCTCAGGTGTCACACCCTGTTGAGCCTTTACGTTCGTCTCTTGAGTATCCATCGTTTTCTCTCTCCTTGCATCTCAATCAACGCAATTTTTAATCAGCTTGCAGGCCTATGCTTCTGGTTCAAACTCATCAAGCGGCTGCCAATCAAGGGTAGCACGAGGAGCATTCTCAATCTCCTGATACGCGGTCTGTGGATCTTCCTGAACAGACGGGTCTGAATTCCACGAAAGGAATTTGCCATCTTGCAGATAAGCAGATCGATCTGGAGTAAGCTGCCCATTCATTACGGTATAAACGAGAAGATTCTGAGAAGATGCGCCACTAGTTTGACTGTTGAGAATAGTCCCGTCATCGAGAACGTACCACCACGACCGCGCCGTAATATCACCATTCATCAGAGATGTTGTGGTGGTCCCATCGGTTGAGAAGAGCCCTATTACCTGATAGTTCCCATCATCTTGCACAACACCAATTACCAGATCGAGCACACCATCATTGCCGAGGTCGGTATAGGCATAGCTAACTGTTCCACTCTCAAGCGTGTCGTAGCTAAGACCTGTATTCATATCTTGCTGCGTATCCACAATGAGACCGAGAGATGAGAGATCGGAAAGGCTAGACTCTGATGCATTTGACCATCCCTGTGCCTGCGAATCCTGGTATTCATTCAGAATCCCATCATAGACAGCGCGCTGTTCGCGCTCCTCCGATGTGGTATCAGGCTCCTCGGGTTCCTCTGCTGGCTCTTCCACCGGTTCTTCTGCTGTTTCGTTGTTTTCATCAGCCTCCGGCTCTACCTGAGCAGGCTGCCCCTCCTGAGCTGGAGCGATATAGGTGGTGTAGATGTAGACTGCAGCAAATGCAGCGCTGGCAAGAGCAAGCGTAACGAGGATGATGATGAGCACCATTGGCATGCGTCTACGACTGTGTTGCTTAGAACTGTTTACCTGCTCAGCAATGCCACCCGACATCGGAGTGGTACTCGGCGCGTCACTCGTAATCTGGGCACGAGATGTGGCGTTTGCTTCATTCGTGCCCACGCCCACAGCAGCGCCGCACCTGGGACAGAATTTCACATCATCAGATATTTGTTTCCCACATTGCTTGCAGTACATGAGCTCTCCTTGTTAGCTTGCTCATCTTTGAACAGATGTGCGATTACTGGACGTTTCTCGGCATTTGTAATTGACTCGAGCGTTGTTGCACTTCTCGCGTAACACGCTCCTGCGGACGTAAAGGATCTCCAGGTAACGCTTGCATTTCTAGAGCTTCCTTTGAACGTACGTCCTCGCCAACTACTTCAAGCTTTGCCCCACATACCGAGCAGAACGTGCAGTAATCTGGCGATACTTTACCGCAGATACTGCATTTCATAAAAGCCTCCACTTGCCTTTCAGTGCTACCCTGAGGTACACACCGTTCGTTGTATGATTGCGGTGTTTAAAGAGCGTCCAGGTGAAAGGTCAGAGCGTGGATCCATTCGCACAGACCAGAACATCACGTGGGAAAATACCCTGCTCGGCTGTAGTGCCCATATCAAACAACACGCCATGCCCGCTTGAATCCTGCACGGCTTTTCGCTTTGATCCTCTTCCTCCTACGGCAATCTCACTGTTTTCTGACGAGAACACCGCCAGTGAAGATGACCTTGATCTGCTTGGTCTAACCATGTGTGTCTCACAACAGCAGGGACGCATTGAGGTATTCCGTAACGCCCTTTTGGATTTCGCGCTAAAGTCTGGGCCACTCTTTGGGACATCAACTGTCGAATCTTTGTTTGCCTGGAGTTCGGCTGCCCTCATCGCAAACTTAGCACTGGTATTGCAGGAATTCGTAAATGGCAGCATGCCTGTGCAAGCATCGATAGTGCTGGGGAATTTGGTAAAACGCACCGTATCAAACCCTCGAACTGGTGCAACATTTGATCTTCTCACCATCTCTCGCCTGGTTGAATCCCACTATGCAAAAGAGATGTGTGGCGCCGCCTTTGTACGTCGAGAAATCCGCGGTGGTCGCATCAACTATTCCTTCCTTATGTGCGATGACCTTGAAGATGGCTCCAGTGTGGTCGATCTTATCGTCGCCTCATTTGAACAAGAAATGTCTCTTTCGGACTACCTTTTGCTTTCCCGTGTGCTTGAATTTGGCGAGGAAGTTGATGCTGAAGCCGCCGCGCGCTTTGGACTTTCGCGTACGAGCACAGCAGAAAAAAGTGCCTACGAGTTTTCCTCTGATGTAGATCTTCTGAGCACAGAACAGCCCATAGATGAAAATGACTTGCCTTCACTCGCCTCTGCTGTTCACACGCTCGTTGCTGCCCACCTGCAAAATGCACGTGTTGATGTTTTTGCCGCCGATGAGAAAACTGGCCATTTAAGCTTTGATAACTATCTCAGTTAGCTTTGGTACGACTTCTCGTGCAAGCTCGATGTGGCACGTATTGGGTATTGCGCTCGTTGCCGCAAACCTTTTTCGCTTGTAGGACACCGTGGCATCGACCGACGTTTTTGTAGTGAAGCATGCAAAACTGCAGCTAAAAATGAACGTTCTCGCCGTCGTCGTGATGCTTTGCGCCAGGATTTTCTGTCAGGTGACGACGTTACTATTTTGGCTCATCGTTACTTTGAGCAGGACACGCCTTCAACAGGACAGGCAAAGGTTCGCAGAGACCTTGAGTCTTGGCCAGCACTCAAACACACGGTTGATGATGCCATTGAACAGGAGGGATGGCATGCTCAGCTGCTTATGCGCTGCAGAAAAGAAGGGCTGAATATTCAGAAACTTCTTACCGTTAAAAGGCGCGAGCAGCTCAAACAGATGGCTCAACAAAGGCACTAGACTCCAGATTTGTCTGCTTTGCAACGCCATCCCACATTTACGTTAGATAAAGGCTTTGCGCATCGGAATAGCAAAGAAAATGATAGAGATAATGGCAAATGACATGTTGGCCTGAGATAAACTGAAGAAGAGCAGGCAGATAAGCGAAAAGAGAATGCAGAGAAACGCTCCCAGTGGATTTCCTCCATTATGGACGCTGGATACAATGGCAGAAATACCTGCGACAAAGCCGAGACCAACCGCC